>NZ_JALKVM010000414.1:0-40753 GCF_057440575.1 Johannesbaptistia floridana | reverse complement strand
GGGGGGATCTGTAAATATAAATATTGTTAACACTACAACGCTCATTGCTATAACTTGGTAAATACTATGAAAAGAAGAAAATTATTAACTAATTTAGGACTTTTAACCGCCAGTAGCCTAATTCCTCTTAGTAAAAATGTATGGATTGGGCAAGAAACTACAGCAACCTCTAGACAACAAAAATTAATCGTTATTTTTCTCAGGGGAGGAGCAGATGGACTAAATATTGTAGTACCATATCAAGACCCTGAATACTATATTGCTCGCCCTAGTCTAGCTTTACCTCCACCTCAAAAAACTGATGGAGTTATCGATTTAGATGGTTATTTTGGATTACATCCTGCCTTAGCTCCTCTGATGCCCTTGTGGAGAGAAAAAAACTTGGCTTTTGTACATGCCTGTGGTTCTCCTGATTCCACTCGCTCTCACTTTCAAGCTCAAGATTATCTGGAAAATGGTACTCCAGGAGATATTAAAACAAATACTGGTTGGCTGAATCGACTTTTATCTCTCTTACCTGGTGATCATCCCGTAAAAGGGGTGAATTTAGGAAGAACTACACCTTATATACTAAGGGGTACAGCACCTGTAGTCAATGTTCCCCCAGAAAAGCAAAAACAGCATTCTCCCATCAATCGAGGGGGAATCACTGAGGCTTTAGACCAACTATATCACGGGAATGATCTTCTCAGCTTAGCTTACCAAGACGGGAGAGAAAGTCAACAGATTCTTATAGAAGAGTTAAATGAAGAAATGATGGAGCAATCTATTCAAGACTATCAATCTAAGCGAGGAGTGACTAAAGATTTACTGAAATTAGCTCAATTAATCAAAGGTGATGCACAAAGCACCATAGGTTTTGTCAATGTTGGAGGATGGGATACTCATACTTCTCAACATCATAGTTTGAATAGATCTCTTGAAATTTTAGTAGAAGGATTAAATACTTTAGTCCAAGAATTAGATACAGTTTATCAAAATACCTTGATTGTAGTTGTTTCAGAATTTGGTCGTACAGTGAGAGAAAATGGAAATCGCGGCACAGACCATGGACATGGTAATGTGATGTGGTTAATGGGAGGTAATATACCTGGAGGAAAAGTATATGGAGAATGGTTAGGCTTAGGAGAATCGAATCTCTATCAACAGCGAGATTTAGCTATCACTACAGATTTTCGCCAAATTCTTTGGTTTATGTTAGCTGAACATTTTCAGCTTAGTTACTCTCAAATGAGTCAAGTTTTTCCTAATTATCATCCAGATAAAAAGCTCTTTTTATAAGAAATGTAGGGACATAATAAGATTTATTGCTGATCTTAAATTTCATATTTTAATACAAGCTATAATTGTATGTAAGATGATTTG
Source organism: Johannesbaptistia floridana (assembly GCF_057440575.1). Taxonomy (NCBI): domain Bacteria; kingdom Bacillati; phylum Cyanobacteriota; class Cyanophyceae; order Chroococcales; family Cyanothrichaceae; genus Johannesbaptistia; species Johannesbaptistia floridana. The sequence continues at coordinate 39,388 of NZ_JALKVM010000414.1, read as the reverse complement.
ATAAGAATTAATCATGACTACAGCAAAAATAACCAAAGCAAAAATATGGCTTGTTGATCAAAACAATAACAATAGTTTGGTGCTTCCCGAAACCAATAAAATTAGCGCAGAAAATTTAATAGCTCCAGCGCAACCATTTACTATTAATATGCTTGGGACCCAAATATTTGAAAAGTTAGATAAACATACCGATAATGATATTCTCATTAGAACTCGTACAGTTTGGAGCAATGAGCGAGTAGATAGGGTTAATTGTTGGGAAAAAGATTTTCCCTCAGGAAAATTTTTGAGAGCTAATGATGCAAGAGATAATCATTATGAAAATATGTTTTTCACTGATGATTATTTAGGAGGAGAAATAAGTATACGTATTGCTGTTATCGAAGTAGATACTTACGATTCAGAAAGAGACCAAATAGTTACTAGTTTTCAACAACTATACCAAAAATTTGGTGCAGTTTTTCCTGTTTTGTCGCCATATATTTCTATAGGTGATGTTGTTTTTAGCACAATTAAAAAGATATCTGATTTAATGCAAAAAGATGAGACAATTATTGAGGTTGATTGTGATTTTCGTGAATGTAAACCGGGGAGTAATGTTCCCATAGGTAAAATACCTTTAAAAGCTGGAACTTATGTTGCTTTTAAAGAAGAGTTTCAAGGAAAAGCCGTTAGGATAACACATGAAGGTAAAATAGAATCTAAAGGAGAAGGAAGTTTTGACGTTACTGATATCATACCTTCTTATGTAGTCTTTCAAATCATACAGGAAAAGCCTCAAAATCCAGACTATGTAATCGGACAAGAAATAGCAGCTTTATTGACTAAAGTAAACGCAGCTAAGAATAAATCTTCAACTGCTGCTTCTCTTGACTTCCTCAAGGAAATTTTCACAGGTGCTAAGATTATCCAGGATTTAGACAGATATCAAGAATTAACTCGCCGTAAAAAAAATGGTGCTACACTAACCGAGTTTGAAACACAGCGTTTAGCTGAATTAGAAGAAGAATTAAAGAATATCCCAGTATAAATGTAATAAGGCGCTAATGAGAGAGTGAAAAATAGTTTTTTGTCATAAAACTATGAGTATCTTTGCTTTTTTCTGGATAACTGTGAAGTGTGTTGTAATGATAATTATTTTTATTGTTACCTGAGAAACCCACCAAAACAAGTTGACATACTCCCGCCAGAAGAATTAAATTTATGGTCAATCTAACCTAAGATAGAAATATTATTGAACCTAATCTTACTATTAATTCAATGAATATTTGGCCAAAAATTAAACAAAAAATCGCTCTTGATGGTTTAAGTCAGTTAATCAAGATAAGTCTCAATCGTATTTTCTTAAAATTTCCCTTTGGTGATAAAATTATTCATCGTCCCTATTACATATCACCGGAGGGTTATCCTTTATCCTCTTACTCTATCTTAATGCCTGAGTGGTTAAAAAACACTCCCAACTTATCAGACACGAGAATTTTATTTTTATCTGACACTTCTACTGTTGAGATGACTCCCCTCATTGATTATCTTCAAAAGAATTGTCAAAGTTTTAAAATAACTTCACCTAATCATCTAGGGTTATTTACTAAATTATCTCAACAGGATGTAATTTTTCTAGTAGATATTCCCTTTAGTCATCGACTGCGCCAAATTTTAAAGTATTCTTATTCTCATTATCTCCCCACTTTTTCTCTTGCTACTCAATCGACATTTACCAAAGAAAAGCTACAGACTTATTTAAGTACAGATTTTATATTAACTCCAGAGACTAGTTTAATAGAAAAATATCCAGAAAAAAAATATAAACTTTTTCTTTTTGATTTTAAGCAAAACCCAGATAAGCTTCCAGCTATTTTTACAGAGGCAATCAGCCAATACAAAAGTAGATATTTTCCCAAAGTAACTATCATATCTACCTTAGATAAAGCCATAGATAAATCAGTTATTCAAGATTGCTGGTTATCTTATGTTAATCAATCTTATTTGGGAGAAATACAGATTATTATAGTTGACTTATACCATCAATTATCGGGAAAAGATGAACAGAATATCTTAGAAAATTTACCTCTGACTATAACTATATCTGAATCTAGAGAAGAGAGTTTATCTCTAGCAATCGGGGATTTAATCCTCTTCACTAAATCTAACTATTATCTGAATGAAGACTATGTAAAAAGTCATGTTATTTCCCATAGTTACCAAGATTGTGATATATCCATTGGTAACGCTATTTTTATTTCAAAACAAGCTAATCTTAAAGAAAGTTATGAAAACCTCGATAAAAAATCAGTTGCTAATCAGTTTTTTAAACGAGATCCAATAAATCCCCATAGTTTTGTTAACATAAGCTTAAATCATCTTGGCATTAAAAGAAAGTGGGGAGAAGATAATTTAGATATTTTTAATCTAGAAGATCTAGAATTAGGTTATCAACTCTATCAACAGGGTTTAAGATTACAGTTTACCACAAGTGCCTTTACTCTATCTCCTCAACCAGTTTCCTCAGAAGATACTTTCCCAAGCATTACACAATTATCTGGTTTATTAACCACTTATCCACCCATATCTTTAGTTGTGAGGCGATGGCTTTTACAAAAATACCCAGATCTAAATTTAGATAATTCTCACATCTGTTTAGCTTCCCTTTATAATCAACCTCCACGAGTGAAGATTCTTACTTATCCTTGGCATATTTCCCATCAATATGAATTGTATAAACTGCCATATCAATTTACTCTAATTACAGATGTAGGTACATGGAGTGCGAGTGGGTGGAACTTACAACATCGACCAATTCCAGAAAATATTCTGTTTAAATCAATTAGAGAAATAAATCCTCAAGATTATGACTTAGCTATTCTTCATTTTGATGAAAATGTTCTTTCACCAGAACAAAGTAATGGCAAGATTAGTAAAGACTGGGGAGATAGTTTTAAGTTTTTTCGAGAAAAGATAGATTTACCCAAGGTAGCTATATGTCATGGAACACCACAATTTTATGGTCAATATGACCTTAGTTATGACCAGTCTAACTTATTACAAACTATTGAATCTGAAAGAGAAAAATTAGTCAATTATTTAGGAGATATACTAGTAATCAATAATTCCCATCAAGCACAACGAGAATGGAATTTTAAAAACAGTAAAGTAATTTGGCATGGATTTGATCCTACAGAATTTCCACCCACAACCTATACTCAGGGGATTTTATCACCCTTTGGTGAAGCAGTCACCTCTAGACCACATTATCGAGGTTATCAGATTTATAAGTCTGTTTTAGAGAATTTTCCCCGTGAATACTTTCCTTCTATTTTATCAGTACCAGAACCCCATATCTTATTACAGGGGAATGAATACGCGCAAACTAGATTTAGAAACTATGTAGATAATATTAGAGAATATTCTATTTATTTTAATCCTACCATTAGATCTCCTATGCCGCGATCGCGTGGCGAAGCCATGATGTGTGGTTTAGTAACCGTTAGTTTAAAAAATCACGATGTGGATATGTTTATAGATAATGGTATCAATGGATTTTATGGCGATACCCCCGCAGAAATTAGAGAAATTTTCTTATATCTTCTCCATAATCCCCAAGAAACCGATAAAATTGGACAAAGAGGTAGAGAATTAGCCATGGATATTTTTAATCATGATCGCTATTTAAAAGCTTGGCATGAAACACTCTTACAATTAATCTAACTTAAAATCGTTTATAATCACCTAAACACAATGAATTAATATCCCCAAAAATATGAATCAATTGTTACAACAAGCTTTTTATGAAGCACAAAAGCTATCCGATGCTCTTCAAGATGAATTAGCTCAACAAATGTTGGCAGATATCGAAAATGAACTAAAATGGCAAAAAACTTTAGAAAATCCAGATAATGACTTAGATATTCTCAGAAAAATGGCTAAAGACGCATTAGACGAAGATCAAGAAGGTAAAACTGAAGACAAAGGTTTTGGCGAAGAATAAGAAGAATAAGAAGAATAATAACAATAATGAGATCTTCTAGAACTAGGGATTTTCGACAAAAATTTGTAAAATTACCTCCAAGAGTAAAGGAAACAGCAAAAAAGAACTATAAACTCTGGAAACAAAATCCATTTCATCCCAGTTTAGAATTTAAACAAGTAAAAGAACAACAGAACATTTGGTCAGTCAGAATAGGTATAGGATGGCGTGCATTAGGAGTAATGAAAATTAGTGAACAAAAAATTATCTGGTTTTGGGTTGGATCTCATGCTGAATATGACAAACTTCTGAATAAAAAGTAAAAGAAATAAAATTTATGCTTGTTATCCGTCATTTAATCTAACTTTCTGTATGTATCGTATTGCTGCTTATATCACCGCCTATGAAGATATCGACGCTGTTAAAAGATGTATAACCGCGATTAAAAATCAGTCTTATCCTGTAGACAAGATTTACATCATAGATAATTCTACTATTCCTCTTAGCAATTTAATCGATGACCATCACCTACTTATCTTTGACCATCATCCTGATAATATTGGTATTGCCGCAGGCTTAAATATTAGTATGAATTGGTCAAAACAGGAAAACTACGATTTTTTGTGGACCTTTGACCAAGATAGTCAACCAACGCCAGAGGCTTTAACTTCTTTAATTAACACCTATCAAAAGTTAAGAGATAGTCAAGTTAAACCGGGAATTGTTGCCTGTTTACCGATTGATGTATCTACAGGATATGAGTTACATGGTTTAGTTTTTACTCGCCATAAATTTAGAGAAATCCCAGAATCTAAAAGGCAAAGTGATTATTATGAATGTGATTTAGTGATTACTTCTGGTTCTCTAGTTGTAGTAAGTGCCGTTAATGATATCTCTCCCCTAAATGAGAATTTATTTATTGATGCAGTGGACTGGGATTTATGCTTAAAATTAAAGCAACAAAATTATAGTATTTACGTAGATAAAAATGCTGTTTTGAATCATCACTATGGTAGTTCTTATTACGTAACTATACCTATACTTAAGAAACAACTAGCTATTAGTAATTATTCTTCTCTACGCTACTACTATATCTCTCGCAACCAAACTTTTATGGAAACTCGCTACGCCTTTACTCACCATAGGGGGATAATTACAGTTATCTATCGCCTGATTAATATGAACAAAAAACTCCTAAAAATAGTTATGTTTGAAAAAAATCAAGTGCTATTAAAACTCTATGCTACGATAATAGGAACAATCCAAGGATTGCAGGGAAATTTAAATAAGCGTTGGTACTCTTAGGGGTTTTTATAGAAATAACAGATATTTATTAATATTACTTGCTTGAGAATTACTATAGAGGAAAATATTATTTCAAACTAAGTAAATCCTAAATTTCATTTAAATTACCCCCTAATTCTCTTAATTTATAGCAAATTGATTAAAAAATCCTAAAAATATAGAAGCCGACTAGATCCCCCCAACCCCCCTTATTAAGCTATGCTTTATAAACATCTTTCTTAACATAAAACTTGACAAAAACACCAACTTGTGATTAAGTGCTTTTTCAGATTTTGTTTAAGAAAATAATGTATAAACAAATACATTATTTAGGAAATTAAGTAATTTTACTTAAAAATTTCTCCCTGCTCCCTGCTCCCTGCTCCCTGCTATACAAGGGTTTCAGAGTTGCTTATCAAGGATAGCGCAATTTCGGGGGGCTGTTTTATTCTAAAATAAAAACCCGGAACAGATGAAAGCGGCCCAATAAACAGGATGAGAAAAAGGTTTAGACTCTTGACAAAAAGAATCTAATTTTTTTTTGGCTTGATAAATGCCCTTGGCAATTTGGTCATGTTTTTTGTATTCTTCATCTAGTTGCTGATACATTGGAGAAGCTGGTGGATGAGTATTTCTTGCTTGTTTAGTTTTTTTAAGCAAAGTTGACCTTTCCTTGAGTTTTTCTGTCAAAAAATCATTTAGGGTTGGTTGGTAGTTTTGTCTAAGAGTTTCACCTGTAAGATTTCGCAGTTGAAATTGAGCTTTTTTAATTGACTCTAATTGCTTATTTCCTTGCTCTCTATATTGATAATAAAATAATGAAAATAGGGCGGTTGCTAAATCATTTACTGACCAGAGTGTACTAATCACACTTTTTGCCCCTGCACAAATAAAACCTGTGGCAAGAGTTAAAATATCATTAGTTATTTCAGGCGGACACAAGCTAGTTTCACAGCAAGAAAGAAAAACGCATTCTAACTGAGGACTGCGCCAAGCAGGAGTTAATAATTGAGCCAGAGTAATCCGTCCATTGGCTAAAATTAATGCTGATTCTAAAGGATTATCAAGCCGCGCTTGGGCATGATGGCTAGAATGAATTACTTGGACTTTTCCCAGCAATTCCCGATAGTTGCTCACACTAGCTTGTTGACTGCCTTTTAAATATTGATGATTAGGAATGTTGTACAAATTAACTATTTGTTCTCCTTCCCAATTAGCATAAGGTAAATCTTCAGTAGCATTTTCAACGATACCATACTTTAAATTATTATCTGTTGAGAGACGATTGTGACAAAATTTGAGAATTTGACAACTAGGAACATAACGAATCAAAAATTTATCCCCTAGATATTGACTTTCTGCAATTGGTAAAGCAGCAAAGGGAATTTGATGTAAAGCTAGATGAGGAATTATAATTAATTCTGAAATATTTTGCAGATGTTGTGCTATCAAATCATTTAATTTCAAGACTTCAGCTAGTTCTGATGTTAATGAATGAAATTTTTCTTTCCAATTATCTTGGTTATCTATATATTGCCCTAGCCAATCAGTTAAAATTAATGTTTGTAAAGTTGACACTCCCAATCCAGTGCAAGTGTGTAAATTAATTTGATTTTGCCGAATTATAAAGATATGGGTGTCATAGGGAGTAATAAAAAAGCTCAAAATAGCTGTTGTAGGAAATTTAATTAGCTGCTGTATAGATGACAAATTCATGTGAGTTACTTGAATTTGACTGGCTGACACAGGATCTAAATGGCGAATTTGTTCCCAAATTTGCTGTTTATCAGCTTCTAAATTGGCAATGATTTCGTTATCAGCTTGAAGAGCAACACGATTATCAAATATATTATTACCAACAAGAGATTCTCTCTCATGATCAATTTGCTGTTGGATAGCTTCAAAATCTTGTAAATACTTTTGAATTTCTGAGGGGATTTCACTATCCCAATAAAGGTCATTAATTTCTATTAAATCTACCAATCGTTTTGAGCGAGAACGTTCGACGTATTCAACAGCTTTATCGAGTTGTTTATTATTAAGACAAGCTTGCACCATATTGTAGTAAATATCAAGAGAACTAAGTAAGATTTTTTGACGGCCTAATTCTGAACCAGTCCAAGTGCGACTAGTTTCTACAGCCTCAATTGCTAGACCATAACCTTTAATCGCTTCAGCCCAATCACCAATTTTCAAAGCCGTATTTCCTAGCATTTCTCCTGTCTGCCGACAATATTGGGGAAAAGCTGTGGGGGTGAAAATTTTTAAGGCTGAGCGATAACAAGTAATTGCTGCTTCTTCTTGCTCTTGTTGTGAGAAAACATTGCCTAAATTCATCTGAGTCATAGCCCAGTGTCGGGGAAATTCTTGTTTAGTAAAGATTTGTAAAGCTGCTTGATGATGGGAGATCGCCTTATCTAAGTTTTTCCTGGTATCAAGATAAGCATTACCTAGATTCATCTGTACTCCTGCCCAATCTAGGGGAAATTCTTCTTGGGTGTAGACTTGTAAAGCTGCTTGATAAGCGGCGATCGCCATTTCTAGATTTTCTGCGGCATCCCCTTGACGTCTCTGACGATAGGCAGAGCCAATATTCATTTGAGTTTGAGCCCAAAGTTCGGGCAACTCTTCGCGCTTACGAACCTCAAGAGCATTTTGATAACAGGCGATCGCTTTTTCTAAATTCTCATCCGCATCATCTGTCACATTTTCAGGTTTGTAAATAAGACCTAGATTGTTTTGAATTGCTCCCCATCTTTCAGGATATTGATCCCTTGTATAAACCTCCAAAGCTGCTTCCCCTGCTTTGATTGCTAATTCAGCGTTTTCTGCTTGATCTCCCCGAATTCGAGAGCCATAAGCAATCAGCAAATTATTGTGAATTTCTGCCCAAATGTTACCAATTTTAAAAGAATTATTTGAATAAGAAATTGATTTTTCTATGTTTTCTGCTTCTGTACCCTTTATTCTACGGTTATAGATTTGTAAAGCATTATTTAAAAAATCAAGGGATTTTTCTATGTTTTCTGCTCGTTCACCCTTTATTCTACGGTGATAAATATTTCCTAACCCTAACTGACATATAAATGTAGAAAATTGTTCTCGGAAAGTTTCCCCATGGAAAATTTTAGAAGCAATTTCATATCCTGTCAGGGCAATTTCTAAATTATTCCCCTCATTACCTTGTCGAAATTCTTGAAATAGAAAGCTTGAGCAAATAAGCATTGTCCCTAAAGCTTCTGCTTCTTCCGAGGATACTTGAGAAAGCAAACCTTCTATGTGTAGTTTCAATACAGTAACAAAGCGTTCATCTAATTTGTCTTGATTTGCTTTGAGTAAAGGGTATACATTTTCGATATTTTCTGGGTTTTTTGATAATGCTTCCCATAACTGACTCTGGAATACTGCACGCAAATCATTTTGAATAGTTTCCCATTGTTGAGGAAAATCTTGCTTGGTAAAAACAGTAGCAGCTACCTCATAACCTGTAACAGCAATTTTCAACTTAATTGTTAGATCACCTTGAGGAAATCGGCGAATTAAACTACTAAAACTGACAATATTTGCAGCAATTTGAATAGCTTGACCTGATGGTATGTGTTCATAAAGATCCTTAAACCTTTGGAAGTTTTGAACAAATTCTTCATCTAATTTATCTAGATTATTTTCCAGAAACGGATAGACGATATCAGGGTTTCCATTGTTATCAGCAATTATCTGTAGTATCTGTCCGAGGAATTGTGCATTTGAGTGAAATTCTTGCAATTGCTGATCATCTATCAAGTCTAAAATACTTGGTAAACCAGAACGTTTAGCATATATTTCGGCTTGATCTCTTTCCCCATTGATTAGACAAAAAATTACTATGCCTATATAAGCTTCAATTGCTTCGGGAATTTCTTGTAAATGAGAAATACCACCCTGTCGGCGAATTTGTTCTACAGCTTCAATAGCGATCTGATAACCTCTCATAGCTTCTGCTTTCAAGTCAGCAGCTACGGCGGCTTTAGCCAAAATTAAGCCAGTTCTGATACAATCTCTAGGGAAATTGGTGGGAGTAAAGAATTGCAGCGCGGCGCGGCAACATTCCAAGGCTTCAGTTAATTGACTTGCTTGATAATAGGCATTTCCCAAACTACTGGTTGTCGCCCCCCATCGTTCAGGATAATCATATATTGTATAAACTTCCAATGCCTTAAGATATGCCGCAATAGCCTTCTCTAAATTCTGTTGTTTATTTCCTCTAATCCTTGCTGTGTAAGCATTAGCTAGGTTATGTTGACTACTAGCCCAATAATAGGGTGATTTCCTCTCACGTACTTGTAAGGCGACTTGATAGCAAGCGATGGCCTTCTCTAAACTCTGTGCCTTATCACCTTCAATTCTATTAAGGTAGGCATTCCCCAAATTATTTTGAATTGTACTCCAAAGTTCAGGCATCTCATGGCGGTTAACTACTGTTAAAGCAGTTTCATAACAAGAAATTGACTTTTCGATGTTGTCAGCTTTGTTTCCTATAATTCTGTCAGTATATACAAGACCCAGATTATTTTGCACAAAAGCCCAATTTTGGGGAAAAGCGACAGGAGTGTAAACACTTTGGGCATTATTACCAGCAATAATTGCCTTTTCTAGGTTATCTGCACGATTTCCTCTGAGACGATGGCGATAAGGAGGTACTAAATTAAGTTGAATCTCTGCCCAAATTTCTGAAGAAATCTCAGGAGTAAAGATATTAGCTAATGCTTCTAAACCTGTAATGGCAATTTCTAAGTTAATCTCCCGATTACCAAGGGGAAATTCCCAAAGCAATATAGAAAAATTAATAACACTCCATCCGACTCTTATTAATGCTTCTCGGTTTAAATTGGTTATCCAGTCATGAAACTGTTCATAAAAATCTTCATTGATTTGATGTAAGTTCGCTCTAAGCAGAGGGTAAACCTTTTTTGGGTTATCTTGATTTTGAGCGATCGCTCCCAATATTTCAGCTAAAAAATCCATTGTGTAATCTCTATGTATTCCCAGTTCTTGACTCAACCAATTAGCTACATTTTGCAAAAAGTAAGCAGAATCAATATCTCCTTGGTTTGCTCGGATTTGAGATACCATCAAAAGGGTTTCTACCAATCCTGCATCAACTAGATGTGAATGCTTCCTAAGAACCTTCATTTCCTTACCAATAGGAGATTTGAGTAGCTGCTTAATCAATTTAAAATAAGCTTTTTGGCGTTTAGTAAAATCTGGTGATTTTTGAGAACCGAAACCTTTATTCATATAATTTATAGCAATGAGCTAATAGATGTTGACAAAAATAATGAAAAGCCCCCCTTGGTAAGGGGGTTAGGGGGATCATTGGTGATAAATGTTGTTAAAACCACTGCGGTCACTGGTATATTTACTTACAAAAATATTTTAAATAAAGTGTAATTTAGATATGGCGCTAAAATTACTCAGCATTTTCCCAAATTTCTGCTAACTTCTCCATTAACATTTCCGCTAAATCTTCTAATTCATGATCATCTAACTGAATTGTTTCACGGGTAGCACTAACAGTCATAGCATCGACCCCTAATATTTCACCTCCTGCATATCGCCACTCAAATTCTTCCGCAGTTCGGTAAAGAAGCTCGAATCTTGCCACAATTTCTGATAAAGGTTTACTTTGCAAGACATTACGTACTTCTTGAGCCACTACATCATCTGTTTCAAGAAAGGCGATCGCTTCTTCTAAACGAGTAATTTGTTCTAAAAGAGTTTCAATCGGCTGAAGTTCTGACACTGCTAACTGTGTCTCTGGATTTGCTTGATCATAGGTAGGGGCAAATCCTAATATTTCTACTGAGTCTAAGCTTTCTTGAAACTGTACTGCTACATAACCAATTTGATTTTCTCTGGTATTCAGCAATAAGATAACAGTTTGTTGAGGTAAAACTGGACAGCATTCTAACTTGCCCACATTGGGAATTACCAAATCAGCTACATTTGATAAAGCTGCTGTTACCGGATTCAGGCAATCTGATTCTGTTAAATCTGTTGGTATTTGCAACCATTTTAAATAACAGTGAACAGCATAAACTGCTAAGACATTTAAGTAAACTCGTTTTCCTTTTTCAACAGTACTTTGTTGAGCTGCTAACTCTCTGGCTCTAGAATGAATATCTAAATCTAATGGTACCCTGGGGAAAGATGTGCTGTTCATAACGACTCCTCCTGTTTATATCCCAAATCTTCAGCTATTTTTTGTAGTATGGGTAGGCATTTTCTCTTCCAATGGGAATTGACAGTTGTATAGGGAATGGTCAACTCTTGAGCTATCTGGGCAAATTTATCGGGCGGTTCTTTTATGACCAGTCTTTGGCTTAGGAATTGACAATTACAGTGGGGAGAGTTACTAGGATGACTATTTTTGAGCTTATCTTCGGGATCTTGCTCAATGTAAAGTTCCAAGTCTAAACCAATACGTCTAGTAGTTTCCCGCATACTGCTTTCTATTAAACCCTCCAATCCACTCAAAGTGAAATTAGAGAGATTATCCTGCATCGTTATTTCCTTAATATTTGGCGCCACTGGAACATCTAAACTGAGTGGAGGATCTTTAGCAGGACAGTATAAATCTCTAATTCGCCAGCCTAAGTAGCTGTTAACCCACTTCAGCAAACTTTCTCTCACGGAATCAGAATCAGGTTCAAATCGAGTAATATTCTCACTAACCCATTCTAGAGTACGGTTTAATGCCGCATGATAGTTTGGATGAGAGGATTTAGCTAATCCTGGAAGTTGCTGGATTTCCAGTAGTAACCTATTCATGTTGAACCGCCATTGTCTGCTTTTAGGTGGGTTTTGACGTACCTGCGTAATTAAAGTAGTTAACCTTTGCTCTAGGTCATCCATAGAGGTATTGCTTGAGTTATATTGTAGTTTACAAGCCTGTTCTCATTGATCCGAATGCTTATATCTATCTCGGAAGCTGAAAAATCTGGCTGATTCCTGGCGGGAACAGATTATTGCCACGGGAATTATTACAAGTATAACAAGCTAAACGCAAATTTGAAATATGATTAGACCCGCCTCGGCTTTTGGGAATTAAGTGTTCAATAGTTCTTTCAGATTTTTTCATTTGTTTCCCACACCAGCAACAATAGTTCCCATACATCTGTAATAATTGCTGTCTTTTGTGACGCTTCCTCGTAGAAGACATATTAGCCATAATTTTATTGCCTTTTTTTGATTGGTTCACTTACTTAACAGGGCAATGTCCAAAAATTACGCAGAGTTTTTGATCCTGTTGCTGAAAATTGAGTATTTTTTTTTATAGTGATACCAAATCCGGTTTTCAAAGTGCCTTTATCTCAGCTCTTGCACTCCTGTTAAAAATACCTAGGCTTTGACTGCAAAGGTAGATTGTTGGGTTTCGTTTCCTCAACCCAACCTACAATAATTTATATCATTTCCCCTAAAAACAAGAACTTATGTGTCCTATAGCGTTACGTAGACAAGAGACATTTTGATCCCCCCTAACCCAATACTGCGTAGGTTTTGAATCAAACATATTTATTTTGAGAAAGCAGGGAGCACGGTCGCAGGGAGCAGGGAGAGGGGTTTTTGGCTTTGTAATTAATCTACTTTCAACCTTACTCTAATCAATAATTTTCTCTTAACCGAGCAGTATTGCCCCCTAACCCCCCTTGAAAAAGCTATCCTTTATAAGCAACTCACCAAACCCTTGTATAGCAGGGAGCACGGTCGCAGGGAGCAGGGAGAGGGGTTTTAAGTAAAATTACTTAAGTTGTGGATAAAATGTATATTGCTATACATTATTTTCTTAAACAAAATCTAAAAAAGCACAAACCCACAAGTTGCGGTTTTTGTCAAGTTTTATGTTAAGAAAGATGTTTATAAAGCATAGCTTGAAAAAGGGGGGGAAAGAGCTTTATTTTGATGTCAAACACGATAATCCGTAGGGCTATAATAGACTGAGATCAAAGCACCAGTACGTTTGTACTAATTTAACTGTCAGAAAAATTCATTCATTTAGTGGTTTCGGTGGGTTTTTTTGTTCAAAAAAGTAAGTATAAATACTTAAAAAAACTCATTACTCATTACTCATTACTCAACCTCCACCAGTAAATGAGTGATAAAGATGCTTTGGTGTGAGGATATGGCGGTTTTCGACAATTATGTTTTGGTAATTAAATTTAAAAGAAAAAATGTGAAACTTAGTAATAGTCTACTTTTGCCTTGGGGGTGGCGCTATAAGTACTAGTTGTTGAAAAATAAATTTGATTACCAACCATTTTTTAGGGGGTTTTAAGTCCTTAATTACTGGTAAATTAAATAGCTGCATAACTTGCTTAAATTCCTCTAGTCTACCTCTACGCAACATACGGAAAGCACCAGCTAAAATAAATTGATGAAAAAATCTATTTTGACAATCTTGTAACTCTGAGTCCGTTAAGAGGTTCAAACTAGCAACTCTATCAAAAAATCCTAGTAAAGTAGTCACGGTATTTTGATTAAACACTCCCATAGTCAAAGCTTGAGAATGGACAGTATAGGCGCAGGTAGTAAGAGAGACACAATAGACACCATAGCGACTAAACAGGCGAATCCACATATCAATATCCGTTGGTTCTCCCCATTGGGGGTCAAAATAACCAACTTCATTAAATACTTGACGTTGAATAGCGATCGCCGGAAATCTTACCCAAGAAGAATTAGATAAAAGACTAATTAAGGCTTGGGGAGGCGCTAAGTATTGTGTTTGAATAAATCTCTGGGTTTTTAATACCTTTTCTTGTTCGTTAACTACTTCTACACCAAACAACAGGACATGATATTTATCTTTTACTGTCTTTAGAGTTGTAATTAAATTCTCAACTCCCCCCGGTAATAAAAAGTCATCATCATGAAGAACCACTATATATTCTCCTGAGGCAAGTTTAATCGCTTGATTCCAATTTTCAGCCATACCTAGACGTGGAGAATTAGCTTGGTATTTAGCTTTTCCTGTCCAGTAATCAAGCAATTCTTCAGCGATTAAGCCACAGGTGGCATCAGAAGAGTCATCAGAAACGATAATTTCTACCTCTTGAGAAAATTGAGGATTAACAGCAGTAATTGAAGTAATCGTTCTTTTTAGCCATTCTGGACGATTATAAGCAGGGATACATATACTGAGAAGAGGAGATGAGTTCATTTTAAATCAAATTCAATCTATATTAATTGTAAATAAATTGTGTTGAAAATTGACTATCCACCTTGGTTACAACCTGGCGATCGCCTTTCGGTAATCGCCCCTTCTGGCAATTTACGCAATCTAGAAGATTGGCAAGCAGGATTAGATATTTGGCGTAACCATGGCTATAAATTAGCAATTAGCCAGCAATGTTACCTTACTACTGGTTATCTTGCGGGTACAGATGAACAACGTCGCCAAGCTTTAAAAACAGCCTGGTTAGATCCTGATTGCCGTGGCATTCTCTGCGCTAGGGGTGGTTATGGCGCCATGAGACTTTTAGAGGATTGGCAATGGCATCAAGAAGATAGTTATATATCTAAGTGGTTAATTGGCTTTTCCGATGTAACAGCCTTATTATGGAGTTTAGCTAAATCAGGTATCGCCAGTATTCACGGTCCGATGATAACTACTATAGCATCAGAACCGGAGTGGTCAATCGAACGTCTATTTAAACTAGTGTCTGGGGAAAAATTACCACCTTTGGTTGGTCAAGGATGGGGAAGAGGTCAAGCAACAGGTTTATTACTGCCGGGAAATCTAACTGTAGCAACTCATTTGTTAAATACATCTTTACATCCACCCTTGGATGAGGTAATTTTAGCTGTAGAAGAAGTTGCAGAAGTTCCCTATCGTATTGATCGCCTTTTAACTCAATGGCGGCTGCTAGGCTTATTGTCACAAGTAAAGGGGATTGCTTTGGGACGTTTTAGCGGTTGTGATGCCCCCTCTCATATCTCTAGTTGGACAGTAAAAGAAGTATTGCGCGATCGCCTAGGGGAGTTAAATATTCCCATTGTTGGGGATTTGCCCTTTGGACATCGGGGTGCCAATGCTGCTTTAATTGTAGGAGAGAGAGTCGTTTTAGATGGGGATAGAGGAATATTAGTTCAGGCATGAATCAGTTAAGATGTTTAGGTATTGACCCAGGTTTAAATATGATTGGTTGGGCATTGTTAATGGGAGAACAATCACAACATCCCAACTTATTTGACTATGGAACTATAGAAACAAGTAAACAACTATCTACTTCTGAGAGATTGGTAATTATTGAAGCAGATATGATGAGTTTAGTGGCGGAATTTCAACCTAACTTGATTGCCATAGAAATGCCTTTTTTCACTAGAGAAATTAAAGCCGCAGGAGGAGTCTTGCAAGCCTTGGGTATTATTAATTTGGTTTGTTATCGAGAAACTAAGATTAATCCTGTGTTGCTGCATCAATCCTCATGGAAAGCACATCTAGGCAATGGGAGGGCAAAAAAAGCCGAAGTAGCCTTGATGGTGCAGTCTTTATTTGTTTTACCTGATTTGCCCCGAGATGATACTGTAGATGCGATCGCCATTGCCTATGCTGCTTTTTGTGGCTTACGAAATCAAATTGCTTAATATGAAATGAGATAAGATTTCTAGGTAAACTAAGTTTAAGCAAAAAAAATTTTAAACATGAAAGAATTATTATATATAGAAGTACCAGAAACAGAACCTCAAAAAGTTACCTTATGGCTACAAAATGACTGGAAACCAGTGTATGGAGAAAAAAAAGCCACTCAAACAGGAGTCTTATTAAATTTACCTGAGTTAAAAACCAATAAATCAAACCAAGTGCTTTCTATATTTACTTGGTCATTACAGAGAACTACTTATTTAAAAGTTTTTCGCTATTCAGCGAAAGCCTTTCGGGAGGAAGGAAAAATCATTAAACAACTAGAAAAAGAAATAAGAGAATATTTTCCCCATAAATATCCTCAACTACCTGTAATTGACCTAGAAAAATCTGTATTTAGCCAATTAGCTGCTTACTATCCCAAAACAACCCACTATTTTGCCAAAATGCCTCAAGGAGAATTTTACCTAAAAAGAGCCTATTGGTGGGAGAAACGCTGGAGGGAATATCTTTCTAATCCTCAAAAACCCCAACAAGTGATCTTTCCTATCGCCAATCAGAGTAACCTAGATACAGAATACGACTTAATTTATCTAGGTGGAGCTCTCGGCTCAATTCATGCGGCGGTTATGGCCCAAAAAGGATATAAAGTTCTCCTAGTGGAAAGATTGCCCTTTGGTAAAATGAATAGAGAATGGAATATTTCCCGAGATGAAATCCAAACTTTAGTTAGATTAAATTTATTTACCCCAGCAGAAATTGAAGAGCTCATCGCCAGAGAATATCGCGACGGTTTTAATAAATTTTTTGATGGCAACAATCCACCTCATCTCAAAGCCAAGGTTTTACATACTCCCAAAGTACTCAATTTAGCTTTAGACGCTGAAAAACTGCTGAAACTCTGTGGAGAGAAGTTAATAGCCGCAGGTGGAGAAATTTGGGATGAAACGGAATTTAAAAGCGCTCAAATCGCTCCGAAACAAGTTATAGTTAATTTAGTTAATTTACCCAGCAATCAACCCAAACAGGCAACAGGACGTCTATTAGTTGATGCTATGGGTACTGCTTCTCCCATCGCTTGGCAGTTAAATGGGGAGCGGACTTTTGATAGTGTTTGTCCCACAGTAGGAGCGGTAGTTGAATCAGGTTTTGAGCCACAGGTTTGGGATAATAACTACGGAGATGTACTGAATTCTCATGGGGATATTTCTCGCGGACGTCAGCTAATATGGGAGTTATTTCCTGGTGCTAACTCAGAATTAACCATTTATCTATTTCACTACCATCGAGTAGATCCCCACAATCCTGGATCTCTTCTAGAGATGTATGAAGACTTTTTTAACATCCTACCGGAGTATCGTCGTTGTGACTTAGAAAAACTAGTTTGGAAAAAACCGACCTTTGGTTATATTCCAGGACATTTTACTATGAGTCAAGGCGATCGCCAAGTGGCTTTTGATCGTTTAGTCACTATCGGTGATGCGGCTTCTTTGCAATCTCCCCTAATTTTCACTGGTTTCGGCTCTCTAGTGCGCAACCTAGGCCGTTTAACCATACTATTAGATAATGCTTTAAAATACGATTTACTCCAGGCTAAAAACCTCAATCAAATTCGTGCCTACCAAAGCAATGTCTCTGTAACTTGGTTATTCTCCAAAGGAATGATGGTACCTACGGGGAAAACTTTACCACCTCAGCGAGTCAATTCCATGTTAAATACTTTTTTTGGTATTTTAGCCGATGAACCACCGATTGTGGCCGATACTTTTATTAAAGATCGTACTAGTTGGCTAACTTTTACGCGCCTTGCCCTCAAAGCTGCTCGTAAAAACCCTATTTTGTTAATCTGGATTATGGAAATGGCTGGTTATCAAGATTTAATCCGTTGGCTTGGTTCTTACGTTATATTTACTATAGACGCTTTTAAAAATATCTTATTGGTAGGATTTTTTCCTCAATGGTTAAAAAAATCCCAATCTTGGTTAGAAAAGCGTTTTCCGGTTTTATGGTTTAGACTACTATGCTTCTCCTATAGTCTTAGAAGTTGATATCTATATGGTTAAGTAAATAAACAGAACTTTTCTCAGTTTCTGAGTTTTTTACTACCGTTTTAATTTCAACCGAAAAAATTTGACTATAATTGCCATCAGGCAATGAGTCGCTCACGCTCAATATTTACTTTCATCTGGGAATCTTAATTAAAATAACCAAAAAACTCCATAAACTAAACTTTTAGTTCATTGATATGAGGTTTTGCTAAGGTCTCAGGGCTATAACTAAGCTGTAAAAATTTATGTTGACAGAGAAAACAAAATTGTCTATCTTAAAAGTGCTAAAAAAAACAGGGCAATTTATGGAAATTTGTCAGTTAATATTTAAAATGATAGTAAAAATAATTTAGTAATTAACCCTAAAAACCCTCTAACACCTTACACACTTATATTTATATAACAATTATGACAAAAAAAGAGCAAACAGATACAAAAAATACATACAATACAAACTACCCGCAGTTTATAGAAATATCAGCAACGTCAGAGCGTATCACAAAAGATAATCACTCTTCAGGAAATTCTTTCTTTTCATCCCAGCAAAATTACGGGGATAATCAGGGAAATCCTGAAGAAACCAGTGGAGGTAATCAAATTGTACCTAGTAATGTAGCTCAAATAAAAGTGATAGGTGTAGGAGGAGGAGGTTGTAATGCGGTTAATAGAATGATTGCAAGTGACTTAGTAGGAGTAGAATTTTGGGCAATTAACACAGATGCCCAAGCCCTATCCTATGCTGACGCTTTAAATCGTCTACAAATAGGCAAGAAAATTACCCGAGGGTTGGGAGCAGGTGGGAATCCAGCCATTGGACAAAAAGCAGCGGAAGAATCCCGAGATGAAATCGCCGCCGCCCTAGAAAATACTGATATGGTGTTCATAACTGCCGGAATGGGAGGAGGAACTGGTACAGGTGCAGCACCAATAGTAGCAGAAGTAGCGAAGGAGATGGGATGTTTAACCGTAGGAGTGGTAACCAGACCATTTACATTTGAAGGTCGTAAACGCACAAGTCAAGCTGAAGAGGGGATAAATGCTCTAGCCACTAGAGTTGATACTCTAATTATTATACCTAATAATCAGTTGTTATCAGTGATCAACCCAGATACTCCAGTGCAAGAAGCCTTCCGCACAGCAGATGACGTGTTAAGACAAGGGGTTCAAGGGATTTCAGACATAATCACCATACCAGGCTTAGTAAATGTGGATTTTGCCGATATTAGAGCGGTAATGGCAGACGCAGGCTCAGCATTGATGGGGATAGGCATAGGCACAGGTAAATCAAGGGCAAAAGAAGGGGCAATAGCCGCTATCTCTTCACCCTTGATTGAATCGTCTATCGAAGGAGCTAAGGGGGTAGTACTAAATATAACAGGAGGGAATGATTTGACTTTGCACGAAGTCAACTCAGCAGCAGAAATTATTTACGAAATAGTAGATCCTAACGCCAATATCATCTTTGGGGCGGTGATTGATGAAGAGATGCAAGGAGAAATTAGAATAACTGTGATTGCAACAGGTTTTAATGGAGAACAAAAATCTATTCCAGAAACTATTAGCAATACACAGAAACCACCAGTACGACCAGGAAATCAACCGAAACCTCGGCCAACATATCGCTCTGAATCAAGTTCAGCTTTAGATATACCAGAATTTCTGCAAAGACGTCGTTTTTCTAAATCAGATGAATAATTATTCTAATAATTATCCTAATAATTATCCGATTGTTCTCACAATCGCAGGCTCCGATAGTGGTGGAGGAGCGGGAATTCAAGCAGATTTACGAACTTTTGCCTTTCATTGTGTTCACGGAACTAGTGCCATCACTTGTGTTACAGCACAAAATACAGTTGGCGTAACTGAAGTAGTACCTATAGCATCGGCAATGGTAGCAAAGCAAATAGCTACAGTAGCAGAGGATATGTCTTTAGCAGCAGTAAAACTAGGAATGCTTCTATCTTCAGAAATTATCACGACTGTGGCTGAGGAATTAGAGAAACTCAAGATTACTAATCTAGTAGTAGACCCAGTAATGGTATCCCGTACAGGTGCTCAACTCCTCGATGATACCGCAGTAACAAAGATAATCGAATTACTGCTTCCTCAAGCTTTAGTGGTTACCCCCAATATTTACGAAGCTCAAATGATCACAGGGAGCAAAATAACCAGTATAGCTGAGATGCAAGCTGCTGCTAGAAAAATTCAGAGCTTTGGTAGTAAAAATGTACTAATAAAAGGCGGTTCTCTAGCAAAAGAATTACAAGGAGTAGATGTGTGGTACGATGGGAAAGAATACTTGACTATGAAAACCGAGCAAATACCAACTAAAAATAATCATGGTACCGGATGTACTTTGGGTGCCGCTATAACCGCTAATTTAGCTTGGGGAAAATCACCCCTAGGGGCGACAATAGCAGCAAAAGAATATGTAACCACAGCCTTGCAATATTCTCTCAATATAGGTCAAGGACATGGTCCGGTAGGTCATTTCTTTCCATTGCTAAGTATAGAAAAATCAAACAATATTTATGGAAATTATTAAAGCAATACGAGGAACTAGAGATATATTGCCAGAGGAAGTGAACTACTGGCAAGAAATAGAAACAAAAGCACGTCAAATCTTTAAACAAGCTTGTTACCAAGAAATCAGACCACCAATATTTGAACAAACTAGCTTATTCGCTCGGGGAATAGGGGAAGATACAGATGTAGTAGGGAAAGAAATGTATACTTTCCTAGACAAAGGAGAACGCTCAATAACTCTAAGACCAGAAGGAACAGCAGGAGTGGTAAGAGCTTACATAGAGAATAATCTGAGCAAAGGTGGTGTACAAAGACTGTGGTACACAGGTCCAATGTTTCGCTACGAAAGACCCCAAGCGGGACGCCAAAGACAATTCCATCAAATAGGTCTAGAGTTACTAGGCAGTTCTCAACCACGAGCAGATGTAGAAGCGATCGCCCTAGCCACAGATTTACTCAGCCAATTAGGTTTAGTAAGTTTGAAATTGGCAATTAACTCTGTAGGCACTAAGGCAGATAGACAAGTATATCGTAACGCCCTAGTAGATTATCTCAGCCCCTATAAACAAGATTTAGATACAGACTCTCAAATCCGTCTTGAACGTAACCCCCTACGGATACTTGATAGCAAAGATGAAGGGACCCGGAAAATTACGGAAAACGCTCCCAAAATTATCGACTGTTTAAGTTCAGAATCAAAAGCACACTTTGAACAGGTACAACAATTACTCACAGAGTTAGGAATCAACTACTATATCGATAACCGTCTCGTGAGAGGGTTAGATTATTACACTCACACAGCCTTTGAAATTCAATCAGACGAACTGGGGGCTCAAGCAACCGTATGTGGAGGAGGACGCTATGACGGCTTAATAGCAGAATTGGGAGGCCCGGATACCCCCGCCATAGGCTGGGCAATTGGTATGGAAAGACTAATTATCCTACTCCAAGAAAAGTACCCCCAAATAACCACAAGACCAGATTTTTATCTAGTCTCCCGCGGGGAAAAAGCAGAAGCTAAAGCCTTGATTGTTGCTCAAAAACTACGTAAAAGCGGTTTTATAGTAGACTTAGACCTGAGTGGGAGTGCCTTTGGTAAACAGTTTAAACGGGCAGATCGCAAACAGGCGATCGCTTCTCTAATTATAGGTGAACAAGAAGCAGAAACCGATACTGTAAACTTAAAATGGATGAATACCCAAACTCAAGAAACTTGGAAAATTGGTGAACTTTTCACCCAAAGTCCAGAACTACAATTAAAAATAAATCAGTTAAAATAAATCAGTTAAAATAAACTAGTTAAATGAGCATTTGGCAATTTTTTCTCGAAGAAAAAGGTAAAAGAGAGCTGATTCCTGTGACAACCAGCATTTTTACTCTCACACCAGGATGCTATCGAGTTATTGTTGAGTCTAACATGATTGATACATCAGTGGAAATTAGTTTAAGATATCAAGAAGCTCAAGTAGACACAGAATTTAACTTCACTGACAAATATTTACGACTCACTGACTCTGAGGGAAAATTAACAGTTACACCTTTTTTAGATTTATCCCCTTCCAGCATTCTCACCATTAGATGTCAAAACGATATTTTTGGTGAGTTTATGGGTAAGAGTTGGCAACAAAATCTTCAGCTTAATATTTTGTCTGATTCTACCCTCCAAGATGCAGACTCCAATCAATTTAACCTAAAATTGAATTTAGAGCGACAAGTTTTAATTAAAGAAGTACAAAACTCTATTTCTCTATCTGGTCAAATTACTAGTGAATTAGAGAATCATATCACCAACGGGAAAATAACTTATTCTTTAAATAATCCAAAAACTGGTGAAATCTTACTAACTCATCGGGAAAAATTGTTAAATCTTAATTTACCCTTTGATTTTAACTATGATATAAAAATTAATCCTGAATGGGATACTTGTTTAATTTTAGGGACAATTTGTCTTGAAGCTTGGAAGGAAGAATCTACTTTTGAACAAACCCTAAACTTTACTATTCTAGATAGTCTGCCTTTACTATACCAAAGATTAAAGCAAGTAGAACACAGCTTTGAACCCTCTCCTCATGCCCAGATAGATTTGTTAGATGTTAAAAAATTACCTGCTAACAAACTAACCCTATCTAGTTCTGATTCTAATAATGTTTTACCCCCTAATTTGAAGTTATCATCATCATCTCACTTGGATTTCTCACAAATGGGAGTAGACCAAGCCTTGCTGAGGTTAGACTTGAGAAAAAAATTTAGTGCCCGTTTGAGTAATTTAGCCCACCAGGATATTAATGAGTTTTGAAGTAATGAGTTAAAAAATTAATGCGATCGCCCTCACTTTAACGCTTTATGTCACCCCGTCAGGAATAGTTCTCAAAATTCTCCCCGAAAAGCTTTTTGTAATAGAGAATGAAAAAGAAGGTGAGAAGTAGCTAATTGTTTTTTAAGCTTAGCAGAATATAATTGTATATTTTCTTCAAACAGAGAAAATTTATTTTGTAGCTCTATTGGTGGTAATATTATTGATAAGTTTTTAACCTTAGTAGCATTGATCCCTGACTGAGTTGTTCCAACTAAATTCTTAGTAATCTGATACCAGTAATATTGTGTTTTAAAAAAATGAGATAAATAAATGGGATTAACTTCTTCAACTAGAGGTTTAATTCTGATTAAATAAGAAGCAAAAACCGCATTCTTTGGACAACTACGAATTAAAAAACTTTTACCTGTTGTTGCCCCCGTTCTTGCTACAACTATATCACCATAAGTTAATTTATATTTACTTAATTCTTGTTGATTGCATTCACAATAAGGGACTTTGTCCCAGTCAACATTATTTTCTTTTATATCACTTATCCGTAAAAATTTAATACCACTATCTCTTTTTAAGGCTGAAGCAGTATATCCATAGTCAATATTTTTGATGATGTTTTTTAACTCTACTTTTTTCCAACCTTTGGGGTTATTTTGAGGATCTCCGAACATTTCCAAAAAAAGCGATTCCAGTAATTCTTCAGTTAACTGTATTTGTTTTTGATATTTGCCTCGGATTTCGTAAGCTTTATCTAGTATTGCTGCTATATGTTTTTGTTCTTCTATCGGTGGAACTGGGAAAAGTGTACTTTTTAAAAAGCGAAAGTTTCTACTATATCCAAGGTCTGGAAAAGTTAATGTATTTAAGTAGTAATAGGCGAATTTGGGATCAATATTTTTACTATGACTTAAAACTTTAATTCCGTCAGCGCCTAAAGCAAAGGGTTTTTCGATAAATTTGAAAATTTTTGTATGATCTCCAAATAAAATACACGGTAAATCTACCTGACACTGAAGATTAATATTGTTAGTAAAGCCACCAATAAACTGTTGACTTTGATCAATAATTGGTAATTTACCCATGTCTGAATATTCATGTTTTTTTAACTTGGGTTGTCCTCCAGTTTTATCCTGGAATGCTTCAGTAAATTGAATAATATTCCAGTCAGAAGGAAATTTTTTATATTGAGTTAATTCTTGATTATTTATAGTAATTCGCACATTCTACACTCTTTATTTTACATTCTATAGCAGTGCTCGTTATAGTGTTAACTATATTTACATAAACTTTTCCCCCCAAACCCCCCTTATTAAGGGGGGCTTTTGATGATAACTGTAAACATCTATTTGCGAGCTTGCTATACATTCCCTATTGCCTTTATAGGTAAACGTTCAGGGGGGCGATCCTCACTTTGGGTAGGTTTTTAACATTTCGGTGAAGACGGGACAAGCTCATATCTTGCATCTTTTCCACTCATTTACTGGTGATGATTGAGTAATGAGTTTTGAAGCTTTGAAGTAATGAGTTAAAGAATTAATGCGATCGCGCTTAAAAATTGATTCTCGCCTGTTGGCCTATTTAGTACTTTTGCACTTGCGTGCTTTGATATGGGACTCCGGGAGGAACGAAGACAAGTAGACAAGGGAGATAATACAATTTAAAAAGTATGTTTTGAGCTTTTTGTAGCAGACAAATACTTATGCTTCCTTATTACTCATCGATTGACAGTTTTTGCAACAGAACCATCAAACTGCTGCATAACCTGTATAGGGTCGTAACTCTGGTTCTCGAAATCCCAAAACAATATCCTCCTTCGGTACACCCGCCTCCTCTAAGTCTAATGCAATACCACTTTCTGTCCCATCGCGCTGAATCCAGATTTTTCCTTGAATAATATCAAGATGAATAATGCAGCCATGTACCCGACGACCATTATTCCAACCTATATTTATTAAGAGATAGCGATCGCGTTTTTGATCAAAGATAATCTCTGTCTCAAACTCCCCATAAGCATAGGGAACAGCCGCATAATCCGATAATACTTGTTCAATAATTTCTCGATATCTATCTAGGGTATCCATGTAATAATCTCCTCCTTATTTGGGTCAAAGACTATCAGCTTAACTCGCTGCTTCTTTAAAAGAATTTTGCCAATGGGTTCTTCAAATAAGTCTTCAAACGTTCTTAGTCGAATCGCTAAATATAAAATTCTCTCTGGAGAAAAGTCTTCTAAAATATCAAAGTAAAGAACATATTGACCCAAAGCCTTTTCTAAGTCGTCTACATCCGACCTTCCAATAAAACTTTTAATTTCAACTGCAATTTTTTGTTCTTTTTTTGTCGCCGCGATCAGTTGGGCTGCCCCCAAGTCAATATATAAATCCTTCTTGCCAATTTCCAACTTAAATGGATCGTGGGTAATATTCCATCCATCTTTAATCAGAGCATTTTTCACACAATTATGATAGATATCTTTTGCAGGCACAGTAACTTCTAGGGGCATTAGATTAAATCTACTTTAATTATATAGCAAAGGAAGGGTAAGTTAGGACACAAAAAGATATTTTTCAACTGTATTTAGCCCCCCTGAACGGTTGCCTTCATAGAGAGACTAACGCGGCGAAGAGTAACATTGACATCTAATACCTTTACCCGGACAATTTGCCCAACTTTAACCACGGTTTGAGTATCTTCGACAAAATGATTAGCCAACTCAGAAATATGTACTAAACCATCTTGATGGACACCAATATCTACAAAGGCACCAAAATTAACTACGTTAGTGACAACGCCTTCTAACTCCATTCCTATCTCTAAATCTTCTATCTCTTCAATTCCTGGTTTAAAATTAACTTTAGAGAAGTTATCGCGAGGATCTCTACCTGGTTTAGCTAATTCGGCACAAACATCTTCTAAAGTGGGTAATCCCACTTGACTGGTAACAAATTGCTGTAAGTCTAAATTATCTAAATGGTTACTAATTTTGTGAATTTCTTCCAGGGAAACATTACAGGCATCTAAAATATTTTTGGCTACATAATAGCTTTCTGGGTGAACTGCGGTATTATCTAGAGGGTTATTACCGTTACGAATACGTAAAAAACCTGCTGCTTGTTCAAAGGCTTTGTTACCCAATTTCGGTACTTCTAGTAACTGTTGGCGATCGCTAAATGCACCATTAGCTTCACGGTATTTAACTATATTATTGGCTATACTCGGACTGATTCCTGAGACAAAACCCAGAAGTTCTCCCGATGCAGTATTTAGGTCAACTCCTACGTAGTTAACACAGCTTTCTACTGTTTCTTCTAGCTTCTTTTTCAACAGTTTTTGCGATACATCGTGTTGATACTGTCCTACTCCTAGGGATTTTGGTTCGATTTTCACTAATTCTGCGAGGGGGTCTTGAAGACGTCTACCGATACTAATTGCACCTCTTATAGTAACGTCTAAATCAGGGAATTCAGCAATCGCTACTTTACTTGCAGAATAAATAGAGGCGCCGGATTCATTTACAGTTACTATTTCTGGTTTGGGGGTGAGATTTTCTAAGGTCTGTTGGATGAAAGCTACTGTTTCTCTAGATGCTGTACCATTACCGATGCCTATTAATTGTATTTGATATTTTTCGATAAGTTCAATAATAATTTTGCTGGCTTCGGTACTTTTTACATTACCACTGTGGGGGTAAATTACTTGATGGGCACAAAATTTTCCTGTTTCTGACAAGACGGCTACTTTACACCCCGTACGAAATCCTGGATCTATTCCTAGGGTTGGTTTCATCCCAGCAGGGGGTGATAGTAATAATTCTCTCAAATTTGCCTCGAAGGTTTTAATTGAGGTTATATCTGCCCATTCTTTAGATTCTGCTCTAATTTCGCGGATTATAGCAGGTTCTAATAATCTTTTAAAGCCATCGGCGATCGCCTGTTGGTAGAATTTTTTTAGTTCTGGTGATTTTGTGTTAATTTCCCTCCCTGCTATTTCTCCCAATACTTCTTCTTGATCGTAATCTAGGTTAATTGTGAGTATTCCTTCGCTTTCTCCCCGTAAAATAGCCAGAAAATGGTGGGCTGACATTTTCTTAATATTCCTTTGGAAGTCTCGATACATTTCATATTTGGTGCTTCCTTCTGGGTATTCTTTTTTTATTTTGGTGGTAACTTGACTATTTTTTGCTAAATAATCTCTCACATAGTTTCTCAGTTCTAGTTTTTCTGCTATTGCTTCTGCTATTATATCTGAGGCCCCTTCTAGGGCTTCTTTTTCTGTTAGTTTGAGGTTATTTTTTTGGCAGTAGCTTTCAGCCAGGGTAGTTAGAGATTTTACTTTACTATTAGATGTATTGAGAGATTGTAGCTGTTTGGCCAAATTTTCTAACCCTTTTTCTTTGGCTATCGCCGCTTTGGTGCGTCTTTTTGGTTTATAGGGTAGATATAAATCTTCTAATTGATTTTTTTGCCAACAGGCGTCTATTTTTGCTGCTAATTCCGGGGTTAGCTGTTTAGTTTTAGCTATGGCTGCTTTGATTACTTCTTTTCTCGCCGCTAATTCTGTGAGATATTGGTATCTCTCCTCAATGTTTCTCAGTTGAGTTTCATCGAGGTTAGCGGTTTTTTCTTTACGATAACGAGCGATAAAGGGTATTGTTGCTCCTTCTTGGAGTAGATTGAGGGTATTTTCTACTCTACTGCTTTCTATCGATAATTCCCTGGCGATCGCTTCGATAATAGCTTGCATCATTTCAGTTTTGTTTTATGCCATCGTACTTATCCTACTTTTCCAGTTAGTGTAGGAAATTTTTATACTGTGCTTAATCCTAACATAGCTCGTAAGGTAAAGTATAAGAAGCTAAAACTAGCAATTATTGCTCCTACTAGGGCGATCGCTGTTACTGGATTACGCAATAGGGGTTGTAGTCTCTGAAAAAAGGCGATAAAGATACCCAAGATTAAACTAATTAAATAGCGGGGATAGCGAAAGACATTCTCAAAAAATTCTTGCATTTTTCCATTTTCTCTAGATTCTCTTTGTTATTTTTACACAATTTTCGTGCCTTCGGTGTCTATTGCTGCTGAGATTACTTCTGCTTCTATGCCTTGTTTTTCCCAAGTTTCTTTCATTGCTGTTTTTACCTTCTCTGCTGTACTAACTTCTGCTAAGGCTAATAGAGTTGGTCCTGCACCACTTATTACCATACCATAGGCCCCCGCTTCTATAGCTGCTTTTTTTACCTCCCTATACCCTGGAATTAGGGTTTCTCTATAGGGTTGATGTAGGCGGTCTGCTAGGGCTACTTTTAGCCATTTTTGCTGTTTTTTAGCTAAACCCTGAATAAGTAAGCCTAAATGTGCCAAATTAAATATAGCATCTTTGTATGTGACTGTGCTTGGAAGTACAGAGCGAGCGGCTTCTGTGGATAATTGAAAATTTGGGATAGCGATAACGGGTATAATTTCTGGATGCCAAGAGATGGGGCATATTTCCCAATCTTTGCCGTTAGAGACTGATAATTGAGCGTTACCCAAAAAAGCTGGTACAACATTATCAGGATGTCCTTCCATGGCGATCGCCATTTC
Source organism: Johannesbaptistia floridana (assembly GCF_057440575.1). Lineage (NCBI taxonomy): Bacteria > Bacillati > Cyanobacteriota > Cyanophyceae > Chroococcales > Cyanothrichaceae > Johannesbaptistia > Johannesbaptistia floridana. The sequence goes on along the minus strand of NZ_JALKVM010000414.1, from coordinate 11,052 downwards.
GAGAACTTCTTGCTTGTTTAAAGGATTACCTGCCATACTATTAGCGGCTACTAAACCCCCAACAATTGCTGTGGCAGAACTGCCTAAGCCTCTCGCTAGGGGTACACCTAGTTTAATTTTTATATTCACGCCTGGGGTATCTTGCCCTAGGTGTTGATATAGTTTACTAAAGGCTTGATAGAGGAGATTATCTTGATCTAAATTTAGATTAGTTGAGTTTTTATCTTCTAGAGTGATTAGTAGTTGGTCAGAGGAATTGAGTTGAAATTCAAATTGATTGTATATAGTTAAAGCTACACCCAAGCAGTCGAAACCGGGACCAATATTTGCGGTGGTAGCTGGTGTAATTACAGTAACTGTGGATTTTGACATAGATTGTATAAATATAAATGTGTTGCTTAAAGTTTATTCAATTTCATCGAGATGTTCTGCCACTGATTGATATAGGTCTAAAACATGATGATCTTGTAAACTATAGAATACTTTGCGCCCTCTTTTTTCATAACTAACTAGTCGCATAGATTTAAGAGTACGTAGTTGATGGGAAACGGCTGATTCACTCATACTCAAAATTGCTGCCAAATCGCAGACACAGAGTTCCTGTGTTGCTAAAATCGATAAAATGCGTAAACGGTTAGTATCCCCAAGCAGACTGAAAAATTCCGCCATTTTTTCTGCTTTTTCTTTAGTTAGAGTCTTGCTTTGAAAAGTCTCTATAGCTTCCGTCTGAATTGGGTGAGGATGGCAATGGATTAAATCATTAGTATTTTGATTAGTTGAGTGAGAATCCGTCGATGATGCGACATTGATCATAATAAATTTAATTTACTAGTCCGCTTCTTTTTGTTAGAACGGAATATAACAACATAGTCTTCTAGTTCCTAAGCAAAAAATAGTTAGGTGTTTTTAGTTAACTATTTCAATTTTAACTGATTTGGGCAGTTATACTGCTTTTAATCTTATGTAGCAAATGTATAGTATAAAATACCCTTGTCATAAATGTTTTTCTCAACTATGATTATCTTAAGAGTATATACTTGTTCGGCCTATACTTGCATTTAAAAGTTACAGGATAATCATAGCTATCAATTTTCCTAATCTTGAAGATGAATAAAAAGCGTGGGAAAAAATTTTTTAGTAATCGAAAACCAACTATATCATTAAGATTAGTTTTAATTATACCTTTTGTTTTACAAACAACAGCGATTGTTGCAATGACTGGATGGTTATCCTGGCGTAATGGTCAACAAGCTATTTCTGAAAATTCTCATCAGCTACGTCAGGAAATTCTGGAACGTGTTGAACAATATTTAGAGGATTATTTAGATACACCTTATTTAATCAATGAAATTAATATTAATGCTGTAGCTAACGGACAATTGTCATTAGATAACCCGGAGGCTATAAGAAGACAATTTTGGCAGCAAATAAAACTATTTAAGGAGGTGGGGAATATAGCTTACGGCAGCGAAACTGGAGAGTTTATTGCTGTTGAGTATAATTCGGAATTAACAGACTTAGTTGTACAATCGGTCAATAAATCCACTAATTACAGAATGTTCACCTACTCAATTAATGATGAAGGTGAAATAATCAACCCACCAACAGAAGCAAGAGAGGAAAAATTTGATCCCCGGAGTCGAAGTTGGTATCAAGATACGATAGACAAAAGTGGAGATTACAGATGGGGAGATATTTTTAGCTTTTTTAGTGATGAAGATATCTTGGTTCTTCCTGGTAGTAAACCAGTATACGACTCAGAAAATAATCTGGTAGGAGTTTTTAGCGTCAGACTCTATTTATCTCAAATCAATAAATTCTTAAATTCTCTAGCAATTGCTGAAGAGGGGGAAATTTTTATTATCGAAAGAGATGGAAAATTAGTAGCAACCTCAATCGATGAACCTGTCACCAGTCGAAAAGTAAGAAAATACAACAGAATAGAAGCAATCAATAGTAGTAATCCCAAAATTGCTATAACAACTCAAAATTTAGGAGATCTAAATAAAATTCACTCTCCAGAACAGCGTGATCAAGAAATAGAGGGAATAAACTACTTTGTGGAAGTATCACCATTTCAGAACGAGACAGGTTTAGATTGGCTATTAGTAGTAGTAATGCCTAAAGCTGATTTTGCCGAACAAATCGCAGCCCACACTCGCAATACAGTAATACTATATTTAATATCTTTCTTAATCGCCATTTATATTTCTATCATCACATCTCGTTGGGTAGTAAGACCTATTGTTAGATTAGTAACCGCCTCTCAATCCATAGCTAGTGGTAATCTAGACCAAAAAATTCAAATCAAAGGCATTTATGAATTAAAAGTCCTTTCCCAAGCTTTTAATGACATGGCTTATAAGCTACAAAAATCTTTCACTACCTTAGAAAAACGAGTGGAAAGGAGAACTGCGCAACTTCAACAGGCAAAAGAAGAAGCAGACAAAGCCAATCAAGCAAAAACTCAATTTCTCTCTAATATTAGTCATGAGTTAAGGACTCCTCTTAATGGCATTCTTGGCTACATCCAAATTTTGCAAAAAGATCCCCACATCACCCATAAACACCAAGAGGGAATTAAAACCATCAATCAATGTGCCAATCATCTGTTAGATTTAATTAACGAACTTCTCGACCTAGGAAGAATTGAGGCAGGAAAAATAGAATTATCTCCTAGTAAATTTAACTTCATTCGTTTTTTAGAACAAATTAGTCAAATCACTCAAATTCAGGCGGATAAAAAGCACATTTATTTTAGATGGGAAGTTATTACCGAATTACCCACTTATGTTTATGCCGATGCCAAAAGGCTACGCCAAATCCTGCTGAATGTACTAAATAACGCAGTGAAATTTACTCACAAAGGGGGTGTAATCTTGAGAGTAAGTTATTACCAAAGGCAAAATACACCACCCAACTCACCAGTTATGATCAAATTTGAAATAAAAGATACTGGGGAAGGAATAAGTGAAACAAATCTCAAGAAAATCTTTTTGCCTTTTGAACAAGCAGAAAATAAACACGAACCAAATCAAGAAGGCAGTGGTTTAGGTTTAACTATTACTAAACAACTAGTGGAACTTATGGAAGGAAAAATAAGTATCCATAGCATTCCAGGAAAAGGTACTAATATAAAGTTGGCTATACCAGTAGTTATCGCCACAGACTTAAAACAAGAAACTGAGACTAAATTACCAGAAATTGTCGGTATTAAGGGCAAAATTCCTAAGATTCTAGTGGTAGACGATTCAGATTATAATCGTTTAATAATTACTAATTTTCTAACTTCTTTGGGAATACAAGTGCAAGAAGCCAATAACGGCCAAAAGGCAATAAAAACGGCAATTGAATTTCAACCTGATTTAATTGTTACTGATATATTCATGTCTGGTATGGATGGCTGGGAAATGATTGCGAGAATTCGTCAATTACCAGAATTAGCTAATACTATATTTATTGTTTCTAGCGCTAGTTTAAGTAATATGAGTCAAACTCTAATTAAACAGGAAAAAATATTTTTCTTACCCAAACCAATTGATTTGAATTATTTGTTGAAGCAATTAGAATCATTTTTGTCATTAGAATGGGTATATGAGTCAAAATCTAGCACAGTTGAACCATCAAATAATCATTATTTAATTCCTGAACAATCAGAATTAATACTAGTTTATCAAGCTGCTATGGAAGGAGATATCAACGAAATCATTAATCAAGCCACTAGAATCAAAAATAATACATCTAAATATACAGAATGGGCTGATTATATTATTAGCCTTGCTAAGAATTTCGAGATTCATACAATTCAGGAACATTTAAATCAAAAAAATCATGAAATCTTCTAAGATACCTAAAATTTTAATTATAGATGACGATATTAATAATATTAAAATACTTTTTTTTATTTTAGAAAATGCTGGTTATCAGCTTTTAGTAGCCAGAAATGGTCACTTAGCGGCGACACAAGCTAAACAAGCTTTACCTGATTTAATCTTATTGGATGTAATCATGCCAGGAATTGATGGTTTTCAAACCTGTCTCCTGTTAAAAAGCGTACCAGAAACTCAAAATATTCCGATTATTTTTATGACTGGTGTATCAAACTTACAAGATAAGGTAAAAGCATTTGAGTTAGGAGCAGTAGATTATGTTACAAAACCTTTTGAACAACAAGAGTTAATAGCTAGAATTAATTTACATCTACAATTAAAAAATTTAACAGTTACTCTTCAAGAAAAAAATAATTTATTACAGGAAGAAATAGCTAGGCGCACTTTAGCAGAAGAAGCTTTAACTAAGCTAAATCAAGAGTTAGAAACAAAAGTTAAACAAAGCACTCTACAATTAAGAAATGCTAACAAACAATTGTATAATCAGGCTTTTTATGATTTTCTCACTCAACTACCTAATCGAGCTTATTTTTTTAAAAAATTAAGTTCAATCATTGAACTATCACAGCAGGATAATAACTATTTTTATGCCGTTTTGTTTATAGACTTGAATCGCTTTAAAATGGTTAATGATAGTCTGGGACATGAAGTAGGGGATAAATTACTTAAACAAGTGGCGATAAGATTAAGAAGTTGTTCGCCATCACGTAAAATAACAGCACGTTTTGGAGGAGATGAATTCCTAATTTTATTAAAGATTAATAGCTTTCAAGAAGCAGAAGCTTGCGCTGAAGATATTAACCAGCGCTTTCAAGAACCTTTTTTCTTGAAAGATTATCAACTATATTGTTATACAAGTATTGGGATCACTTCTAATTTAATCAAAAAATATACTATCCCAGAGGAAGTACTTAAAGATGCAGATATAGCCATGTATAGTGCTAAACACGAAAATAACTATGTGGTTTTTAAACCAGATATGCAAACTCAAATCATCAAAACTATGGAGTTAGAACATGATCTACATCAAGCTATCAACAATCAAGAATTATTACTCTATTATCAGCCAATAATTTCACTATCTACAGGTTTATTAACGGGTTTTGAAGCCTTAATACGTTGGCAACATCCTACTCGGGGTTTAGTTTCTCCTGCGGAATTTATTCCTCTAGCGGAAGAAACAGGTTTAATTTATTCTATCGGTAATTGGGTAATCTCAGAAGCCTGTCGTCAAATCAATCTATGGTTAACAGAGTTTCCTGATAATCACACTTGGAAAGTTAATGTTAATGTTTCTCCCATACAGTTGAAACACCGAAATTTTATAGGCGAAATTCAAGAAATATTGACTAAAAATATGATTTCAGGAGAATATCTTCAAATAGAAATTACTGAAAGTTTTCTTATCGATAAAGATATTCAGACAAAACATTTTTTAGAAGGTTTGAAAAATTTAGGAATAGGGATATGTATAGATGATTTTGGCACAGGATATTCTTGTCTTAGTATTCTTCACAATTTTTCTATCGATGAATTAAAAATTGATCGCTCTTTTTTAAAAGCTACTCAAAAAGATAAGTCAAATATTCGTTTGATTCAATTAATTATTAATCTCGCCCATAGTTTAAATATGCAAGTCGTTGGTGAAGGTATTAGTCATATAAATCAACTTGAGTTACTAAAAGAACTCGGTTGTGAATTAGGACAAGGATATCTTTTTTCTCCTCCTGTAGATAGTCACCAGGCTACAAAATTACTAGCCAACCTACAACAAGATTGGCTAGTAAATCTTTAATTATTTACTTCGGTTCACTATAAAGGAAGTACTATATTTTTAGCTAAGCCTAGGGTTTGGAGAACTCTAATTGCCCACCAAGTTGGGTCAATTTCCCACCATCTTAAGCCAGCTTTAGCTACACGGGGATGAGAGTGATGATTGTTATGCCAACCTTCTCCGTAGGTAAGAAGCGCTGCCCACCAAAGGTTACGAGAGTTATCTTCTGATTCAAAACTGCGGTAACCTCGAATATGAGTAGCAGAATTAATTAACCAAGTACTATGCCAAAGCAATACTGCCCTCACAAATACTCCGTAAATAACAAAAGACCAACCACCGAGTAGATATAACACTACGCCTAGGGGAATTTGCAGTAACAAGTAGTTACGATTTAACCAACGATAAAAGTGATCGCGATCTAAATCCGGTGCGAATTGTTTATAACTTTCGTAATCAAAAAACTTATTTTCTGTATATAGTAACCAGAGACAATGACTCCACCAAAACCCTCTCCTTGCTGAATAGGGGTCTTTATCTACATCCTCTGTATAAGCATGGTGTAGACGATGTCCTGCTACCCAAAATATGGGCCCTCCTTGCAAGGCTAAAGCCCCAATAGTTGCTATGATATATTCTAAAGCTTTAGGAACCTGTAAACTCCGATGAGTTAATAGCCGATGATATCCTAAACAAATACCTATACTACCTAAAAGCCAGTGTAAAAATATGGTTACCCCCAATGCAGACCAAGAAAAAAACCATGGCGCTAACAATGCTAGTAGATGAAATGTTCCGAAGAAGCTTACGTTAATCCAATTTAGCTTTAGGGGTTGATTTGAGTTGGTTTCAATAAAATTTGCCGTCACGAATATCCTTTTTTATACAAAGATTGTGGAAAAATAAACAAGCGCCATTACACTTCCTATTCTTCCTCCCTTAACTCAATTAAAAGTAAAAACAGTTAGAATAGAAGTTAATATTGCAAGTTTTACTTACATTTCTCATGCTAACAGTAAATTGATATTTATGCAAGCGATACTTGCATTTAAAGCGCAACATCTATCCAAATATAGAGCAGAGCTATTTTGTAAAGAAAAATAAAAGCATAAATCTAATTGAAACAACTACCATAGGAAACGAGACAAGGGTTAAAAAATTTATGTCTTCAAGAAGTCATCAGACTCGAACACGTTTAATTAAAGCAGCAATGGAGTTATTTATCTCCCAAGGAGTGAGTAATACCACAACTAAACAGATTGCTGAATTAGCTCAAGTTAACGAAGTAACACTATTTCGACAATTTCACAATAAACATGGATTATTTCTAGCAGTGATGGAAGAATCAGATTTATTTACTCATTTAGCCGAAAATTTAATCGCTGGTCTTAATCAAGAAAGTAGCATAGAACAAGTAGTAGAAAAATATGCAACTGAATGTATTCAAAGTTTGGAAAAATTCCCTGCTGTAGTGCTTTCCGTAGTGGGAGAAGCTGGTCATTATTCCCGAGAAAATCGCCAAGCATTAGGCAATGGATTAACCCAAGCTAATCGTTATTTAAGCAAATATTTAGAAAAAATCCTCCAACAAAATCAAACACCTAGTCATCTCAGTGCTGAAAAATTAGCTAGTATGCTTAATAGTATGTTATTGGGGTACGCAGTCATTGAGTTAACTAGTGAATCCCACCAACTTTGGCAAGGGAGAAGAGACTTTTTAGAAAGTTTAGTAGCTTTATTTGCCCCTGATTGTGCTATACATCAATCACAGCAAAAAGTAGCCGATTTACCGGAGAATTTAGTTCATTCCCTACTGCAAAGAGCAAAAAAAAGTGGGAAGCAAGAATATGCAATAGTTTACTTGTTATTTGCCTCAGGTATCAGTGGAGAACAAATTGTCAATTTAGAGCGATCGCGCTATATTAATAATTCCCACGGTCAGTTTATCCAGATTACTCAACCAACAAGAAGAGAAGTCCCAATCAATCAAATAATTCTCGGCAAAAGTTATGGTTCTTACACAAGTAATCCCTTAACAAGATGGCTCAAAAGTCGCAAAGATACGGCAACAGCTTTATTTATCAACGAAGAGGGAAATACTCTTAATGAAACTCAATTGCATGAACAATGGCAGGAAATAACCACAGAGTTGGTCACTCCTGAAGGGAATTCTCCCACTCTAAAACAAGTACAACAAACCTGGTGTGTAGAAATGTTAACTAGGGGTATGACTCCAGAAGATTTATGTCTACTACTTGACTGGAATTTATCTACTCTCCAACCATATATCCAAAGAGCTAAGGAAAAAGCCACACTAGAAAAAGCAATTAATTTAGATCGCCATTGAAGAGTTCGTAGTTGGACTTTAGTCCAAAACCTAAGTGGTGACAACAAGTTTACACTTAAAACGGTTATTTTCTCACATCTAATCAGATCCTAAAAGATATCAAATGGGTTTTATAATAAGAAAAGTAACAGATAGTCAAGAGTACAGAAGAAAACAAGAATGGCAATCTTGACAGCGCGATCGCTGAAAAAAGACTTCGGCATCAAAGAAATTATCACCGATGGTAATTTTAGCCTCAATGAAGAAGACAAAGTTGGTCTAATTGGTCTCAATGGTTCTGGTAAATCTACTTTACTAAAAATGATTGCCGGAATCGAACCTATTGACGGTGGTGAATTATGGCATCATCCCAAAGCTCAAATAGCCTATCTACCGCAACAACCAGAAGTAAATGAAGAATATACAGTATTAGAACAAGTTTTTGCCCACAGCAGCCAAGAAATAGCTTTATTAAAAGAATATGAGTCTATTTCAGCTAAATTAGGAGGTAGTGGACATGCGAATGATGAATTAATGGCCAAATTAGCTAAAAGTGCTCAACGTATCGAAGCAGCAGGCGCTTGGGAATTAGAAACCAATGCCAAAATTATTCTAGACAAATTAGGCATTCAAGACAAAGATGCTAAAGTAGGAAGTCTTTCTGGTGGTTATCGTAAACGTATAGCTTTAGCTTCAGCATTGTTATCTAAACCAGACTTACTCTTAATGGACGAACCAACCAACCATTTAGACGCTTTTTCAGTAGAATGGCTACAAAGCTATCTCCAAGGTTATCAAGGCGCTTTATTACTAATTACTCATGATCGCTATTTTTTAGACAAGGTAACTAATCGTATCCTCGAAGTTGATAGAGGCAATTTATATACTTATGATGGCAACTACGCTAAATATTTAGAGCAAAAAACCACTGCCGTTGAGATGGAAGCAAGTAGCAAGCAGAAACATTTAGGCGTACTGCGCAGAGAACTTAAGTGGCTACAAAGAGGACCTAAAGCCAGAAGCACTAAGCAAAAAGCCCGTATAGATAGAATTGCCGAAATGCAAGGCAAGGAATTTAAAGCAGATGTAGGCAAAGTAGAAATTTCTACAGCTAGTCGCCGCATTGGGAAAAAAGTTATTGAACTAGAAAATATAACTAAATCCTATGGTGAAAAAACTCTCATAAAAGACTTTAGTTATCTATTTAGTCCTGAAGATAGAGTAGGGATTATTGGGAGTAATGGTGCGGGAAAATCCACACTCATGGATATTATCACTCAAAAAATTTCCCCAGACTCAGGTAAAGTAGAAATCGGTTCAACCATTCACATTGGTTATTTTGATCAACACTCCTCAAGTTTAGCCAAAAATCAAGAACAAAGAGTCATAGAATATCTCAAAGATGTAGCCGAGTTAGTAAAAACCGCCGATGGCAGTGTCATCACCGCATCCCAAATGCTAGAAAGATTTCTCTTCCCCCCAGACCAACAATATGCCCCAATTCATAAACTTTCTGGTGGTGAAAAGCGCCGTTTATTTCTTTTAGAAGTGTTAATGAGTGCCCCTAATGTTTTAATCTTAGATGAACCTACGAATGATTTAGATGTACAAACTTTAGCAGTATTAGAAGAATATTTAGAAGACTTTCCTGGTTGTGTTATTGTTGTTTCCCATGATCGCTATTTTCTAGATCGTACTGTAGACACTATTTTTGCCTTTGAATCCCAAGGGGAATTACGTCAATATCCCGGCAACTATTCTCTATACCTAGAAAAAAGAAAAACAGATTCAGTAACAGCAGCAAAACCAGAAAAACTAGACAAACCAACAAAAGTAAAAGTAAATAAATCTCAACCCCAATCAACTCGCAAACTTTCTTACAAAGAAAAGCAAGAATATTCAGGTTTAGAGGCTAAAATAGAAGCCTTAGAAGCAGAAAAAGCCCAAGTAGAAGAGATACTCTATGAACAACCCCCCTCTGATTATAATCAAATACAAACCTTAACAGAAAGTTTGGCAAAACTAGTAGAAGATATTGATACAGCTACCCTACGTTGGTTAGAATTAGCCGAAAGAGAATAGCCAAATCCCTTGAACATAAAAGGAAACAACTACCGTTTTTTACAAATGTAATTTGTACTCGTAATGATCTGAAGCTACGTTACGTAGGTCACGCTGAAAGTTGGGGATGAAGTAGTTATAGATGGTGATTTGGAAAAACCAGAATTTTTAGCCTTCTATATTCTCAATAACCAAATTATGGCCGTCGCCGGAATTAACCGAGATCAAGAAATCGCCGCTATTTCTGAATTGATGCGTCTACAAACAATGCCTAATGCAGCAGAAATTCAAAACAAATCTTTAGATTGGGTGAATATGCTACCAGTATTAGTAACATAGTAAGATAACTAGTTTATGGCATCAAGTAGGAACTTATAAATTTGGTTCACACAAACGAGGTTCGTAGTTGGACTTTAGTCCAAAATATTTCATTGTGTGACAAGAACCTCTTGATGTATCCGAACCATAGGCACTTCTATTTGTAATCTGGAAAAAAGGAGTCAGGAGTTAGTAATTAATACTTAGTAATCTTTAAAGACATTATAAAGCAATTAATAAGACGAAAGCACTCTAGAAAAAATTCTCAGTACTTCTACTCAAAAAAAATCTCTGTCAATTTTATATTTTATAAAAAATCTTCTGACTCGGTGACTACTTCTCATCATACTATTTGACGTGCGGCAGATGGGATGTATAGCAATTCATAAATATGATAGGGCTAAAGCCCTACTACAAACTTATCGTTCGGCAGATGGGATGTATAGCAATTCATAAATATGATAGGGCTAAAGCCCTACTACAAACTTATCGTTCGGCAGATGGGATGTATAGCAATTCATAAATATGATAGGGCTAAAGCCCTACTACAAACTTATCGTTCGGCAGATGGGATGTATAGCAATTCATAAATATGATAGGGCTAAAGCCCTACTACAAACTTATCGTTCGGCAGATGGGATGTATAGCAATTCATAAATATGATAGGGCTAAAGCCCTACTAC
>NZ_JALKVM010000413.1:0-5297 GCF_057440575.1 Johannesbaptistia floridana | reverse complement strand
CCTTGGTAAGGGGGGTTAGGGGGGATCTAATCCCTCAACCCAACCTACAGGCTACCTTCTTACTTCAAAACTCATTACTTCAAAACTCATTACTCATCTAGCGGTGCGTTACGGGCTTCGCCCTAACACACCCTACTCTCTACTACAACTACTAATATAATGTTGGGTTTCGTGACAAGGGCCCAACCTACAGGCTCATTACTCATTACTCATTACTTCAAAACTCATTACTCATTATTCATCCACCACAAGTAACTTTGGGTAAAGATGCAAAATCTGAGTGACACCTACCTTCACCGCTTCAGATGATAATATCTTCAAAAATGGGAATAATAAAAATAAATAGAATTTTCTAAAGATTTGATGTTGAATGACCTTGTAGGCAAAAGAATTTCTCTTCCTGAACAGTTTACAGGAACAGTATTAATTGAATCGGTTGAAAGTCTAGGAGATATTGTTATCCTAAGGGTAAAAACCGAGACAGGAGAGCGAACCGAAGCTTTACTAACCCTAGAAGAAGCAGTTGCTATAGAAAAAACCGAACCCCAAGACTATCAACCCATAGTGGATGCAAATCGCTTCTTTCTCTTCATTGAATCGGCACGCATTAAAACCGCCTACGATTTTGACCCTCATTTTGCCGTTAGTTTAAGTGGTGTTCGTCCTCTTCCTCACCAGTTAGAAGCAGTTTATCAGCGTATTTTACCCCAAGCAAGACTGAGATTTCTACTAGCTGATGACCCCGGCGCAGGAAAGACGATTATGGGGGGATTATTGCTCAAAGAACTGAAACTACGCCACGCTGTTGACCGAATTTTGATTCTCACTCCAGCACCCCTAACTATTCAATGGCAAGATGAATTACGGTCTAAATTTTCTGAAACCTTTGAAATTATTAACTCTAATTTAGTTAAAAATCAATTAGCGGGAAATCCTTGGGAACGTTTCCGTCAGTGTATCGCTTCGATAGATTTTGCTAAAAGGGAAGATATTATGCCCTCTATCCTACAGGTAGAGTGGGACTTAGTAATCATTGATGAGGCACATAAATGTTCTGCTAGAACCCAAGGGGATGAATTACGACGAACCGGACGTTATAAATTAGCAGAAGCTTTATCGGCAATTACTGAACGCATATTGTTATTAACTGCTACACCCCATCAAGGTAATAAAGACCAATTTCATAACTTTTTGCGGTTGCTTGATATAGACCAGTTTATCTCCAATCAAATTAATCCCCAAATTCTTCAACTTGAGGAAAGCCCCTGGTTTTTACGACGCATTAAAGAAGAGTTAAAGGATTTTAACGGTAATAAACTATTTAAGGAACGATACCCTCTTACTATCCCTTTTGAATTATCTCCTTCAGAGGCCCGACTTTACCAGGAAGTAACTAGTTATATTAACCGTTATCTAGGGAGAACTCAAGGTAAAAAAAAGGGAGCAGTCGCCCTAGCTAGAACAGTTTTACAGCGCCGATTAGCTAGTAGTCTCAATGCTATTTACTCATCTTTAAAAAAGCGAGAAAAGCGTTTTGCTGACTTATTAGACGAATTATCATATCTTTCTCCAGAGCAACAACAACAACGGTTAATGAACTTGGGACGAATCCCAGACCCAGAAATGGAAGAAGATGATTATGAAGGGGAAGAATTAGACGAAATGGCTATTGATTCTACAGTGGCAGAACAAATTGACCAGCTTGAGGAAGAATTAATGGCTTTACGACAATTAGTTAACTTAACTCAACAAGCCATCGCCTTAGGAGAAGAAACTAAGCTAAATGCCCTGAAAAATTGTTTACAAAGAAGTGAGTTAGAGGATTTAAACAATGGCCATGGTAAACTTCTTATCTTCACTGAACATCGAGATACTTTAGATTATCTTAAAGAAAATTTGAATCAATGGGGTTATAGTACTTGTGAAATACATGGTGCCATGACTGCCGTGGCCCGAAAAGAAGCACAAAATGATTTTAGATTAAATAAACAAATTTGTTTAGCCACAGAAGCTGCTGGAGAAGGGATTAATTTACAGTTTTGTCACTTAATGGTAAACTATGATATACCTTGGTCACCCCATCGCCTAGAACAACGCATGGGACGTATACATCGTATTGGACAAAACCGCGATGTATATATTTTTAACTTTGTGGCCACAAATACAGTAGAAGGCAATGTTCTCAATAAACTGCTGAAAAAATTAGACGAAATTCGAGCAGCAATGGGAGATAAAGTCTTTGATGTGATTGGTCAGTTACTGCAATTAAATGATATTCACTTTGAGGATTTAATTAAAGAAGCTTCCTATGGCAAAGCTGAGGAGAATGAAGCAGTTGAAAGAATTGAACGCTTAGATCCCCAAATTCTTGAAGAATTAGAGAAAGCCACAGGTATCGCTTTAGCCACCTCCCATGTGGATTTAGCCCAAGTCAGACGCACTCAAGGAGAAGATTATTTATCAGAAGAACGCCGTTTAATGCCTCGTTATGTAGAAGAATTCTTCCGTCGAGCTTGTGAATACTTAAATGTTAACTTAGATATTAGAGCAGATGGTCTATGGCGTATTAATTATCTAAAAGAAGAATTTCGTTCTCCTCAATTAGAATCTGTGAGAAAATTAGGTTTAGCAGAGAGTAAGTATCATAAATTTACCTTTTATAAAGAAAAACTAGAAGAAGTTAGTCATGGAGATGCAGATTTTGTCTCCCCAGGTCATCCCTTATTCGGTGCCGTTGCTGAACGTTTAGACCGCCAATTAGTTCAAACAGTGGGCTATCAATCAGCTTTATTTTTAGATGCTGATACAGTTTCACCTTATCGGATTCATTTTTTTAAGGTAGAAATTTCAGGACAGGATATTAAGGGGAATTCTACTATCTTACGCTCGAAAATGTTGGCGGTACGAGAAACACAAACAGCCAACTATGAATTTATTTCTACAGACTGTCTACATGATTTCACCTCCCTAGATGCTAAGACTGACAATCATTCTTTGACATCTCCTACCCCAGAAGAACAACAAAAATTAGAAAAATGGTTAAAAGTCACAATTCAAATGAAATTAATGCAAGAAGAACGAGAAAAACGGAAAAGGGAATTACAAATTAGACAGGATTATCTCGTTAAGGCGATGGATGCGGCTATATCTGAGGCTAAACGAGCATATATTTCTTTAGCCGGGAAAGTGGCCAAGGGAGATGATAGTTATAGAGTAGCAAGAGATAACGCTCAAAATAAAGTCAGAACCCTCACTGAACGCTATGAGAATAAGCAAAAAGAGCTCAATCATCTACAATTAGTACGTCCTGGTCGATTGGTTTACTTAGGTACAGCTTTAGTTATCCCTCCAGATGAACCAATCTCCTCAGGAATGCGAAATGACCCAGAGGTTGAGGCGATCGCCATGAAATTTGTGCTCAACTACGAAAAAAAACGGGGCTGGACACCAGAAGATATTAGTCAGCATAATGATGGTAGTGGTTTTGATATTCGTAGTTTAGGACCACCAGAAGCAAACACAGGAAATCTCCCCATTAGGCGTATTGAAGTCAAGGGGAGAGCTGGAATCAATCAAGATGTCTCTTTAACTTCTAATGAGTGGCGTAGGGCACAACAACTAGGCGATACCTACTGGTTATATGTGGTCTGGAATTGCAAAGGTGAACAACCCCAGTTATTAACTATTCAAAATCCTGCCTTGGTTTTAGCCACCGAAGTAACCGAAATTAAGCAAGTAACTAGGTATATTATTGGGTCAGAAGCCTTAGCTAGGGATGAATACTTACGATAAAAATGAGGTGAGGCACCGAGGCACCGAGGCAGAAACTCAGATCTTGCATCTTTTCCAAAAGTTACTGGTTGTGTTTGAGTCTTGAAGTCTTGAAGTCTTGAAGTAATGAGTTTTTTTAAGTATTTATACTTACTTTTTTGAACCAAAAAACCTACCCTTGTGAGGATCCCCCCTTCCCCCCTTAACAAGCTATGCTTTATAAGGAACTCACCAAACCCTTGTATAGCAGGGAGCACCGGAGCACGGGAGCAGGGAGAGGGGTTTTAAGTAAAATTACTTAAGTTGTGGATAAAATGTATAGTAATATACATTATTTTCTTAAACAAAATCTGAAAAAGCACTTCATCACAAGTTGGTGTTTTTGTCAAGTCTTATGTTAAGAAAGATGTTTATAAAGGATAGCGCAAACTCGGGGGGCTTTTCATGATTATAACTGTTAACATCTATTTGGTCATTGCTATAACTTTGGGTAAAGATGCGAGGGTCTGAGTTTATGGTTAATTCTCTATAATCTTTGTCTCCTAGGGGTTTAACATCAATTCTTTTACTTCAAGACTTCAAAACTTCAAAACTTCAAAACTCAACCACTACAACTACTAATATAATGTTGGGTTATCTCCCTGCCCAACCTACAGGCTACCTTCTTACTTCAAAACTCATTACTCATTACTCATTACTCATTACTCATCTAGCGCTGCGTTACCTCATATCTTGCACCAGAACAAAAGTACTAAATTGGCCAACAGGCGAGAATCAATTTTTAAGCGCGATCGCATTAATTCTTTAACTCATTACTCATTACTCATTACTCATTACTCAACCACCACCAGTAACATTAGGTAAAGATGCAAGATCTGAGGTTACGGGCTTCGCACGCTTCACACACTACACCTACAACTACTAATATAGTGTTGGGTTTCGTGACCTCAACCCAACCTACAGGCTACCTTCTTACTCATTACTCATTACTCATTACTCATTACTCATTACTCATCTAGCGCTGCGTTACGGGCTTCGCACGCTTCACACCCTACACCTACAACTACTAATATAGTGTTGGGTTTCGTGCCTCAACCCAACCTACAGGCTACCTTCTTACTCATTACTCATTACTCATCTAGCGCTGCGTTACGGGCTTCGCACGCTTTACACCCTACAACTACAACTACTAATATAGTGTTGGGTTTCGTGACCTCAACCCAACCTACAGGCTACCTTCTTACTTCAAAACTCATTACTCATTACTCATCTAGCGGTGCGTTACGGGCTTCGCACGCTTTACACCCTACAACTACAACTACTAATATAGTGT
Organism: Johannesbaptistia floridana; assembly: GCF_057440575.1. NCBI lineage: Bacteria > Bacillati > Cyanobacteriota > Cyanophyceae > Chroococcales > Cyanothrichaceae > Johannesbaptistia > Johannesbaptistia floridana. The sequence continues at coordinate 193 of NZ_JALKVM010000413.1, read as the reverse complement.
TGGGTTTCGTGACCTCAACCCAACCTACAGGCTACCTTCTTACTTCAAAACTCATTACTCATTACTCATTACTCATTACTCATCTAGCGCTGCGTTACGGGCTTCGCACGCTTCACACCCTACATCTACAACTACTAATATAGTGTTGGGTTTCGTGCCTCAACCCAACCTACAGGCTACCTTCTTACTTCAA
>NZ_JALKVM010000412.1:0-5308 GCF_057440575.1 Johannesbaptistia floridana | reverse complement strand
TCAAGTCCTCTTTTTCTTCTATTTGACTAGACTATAGCAGGCAACGGCCCGGCTAGCCGCAGTACGGAGTGAAACGGAGTATTGTCGGCTAGCCATTGTTAGCGGTCGTTTTTTTTAGTCTGTGATTCATAGTACTAATGATAATTGAAGATATATTAGAATTATAGTTAATAAACCTTGTATTCTTTTTTAGATAGCTTAATGAAAAACATGAAACTAATTCACCAAAACATTCATCTGCGAAAGAATTAGAGACGATTCTAACATTATCAAAGTCGAATATAACTTTCTTATTACTTAATAAATAAGAATAAACTTCAGATCTAACTTTTTTAGCTAAAACTCTGTTTCCAAATGATCTTCCAAGCTTTTGAAAATGAATAGTGATGACCTCATTTTTTTCTACCATAGTTCATCAATTTGCGGCTGATTTTCTGCTCTACTTTCAAGCAACTCTTTATAAGTACTTGTATTTGTTACATCTTTTATGTTAAAAGGGTAACGTTTATAAAAGGTTGCAACAATTATAGTACCTTGCCAAAAGGCACAATCTGTTAGATTGATTTCTTTATCTGTTAAATATAAATAACTGTTGCCAGAAAATATCTGTAGTATTCCTCTATTTTTTCTAACAAATTCGCTTATGTCAAATAATCCTCTACCGTGACCACCTTTACCACATGTAACCCCTTTTTCAATACATTTCTTGATACACTCTTTTTCAGATAAATCGCTATAGGTATCAGATTCACTTAGTGATTCATAAATCCCAACTCCCGTGTCAGCTATCGTTAGTTTTATTCTATCTTGATAATTTTGTATATAAATATATCCATATCCTCCTTCTTCATCGCCTTTCTTCGAATGTCGAATAACGTTATCATTTAATTCCCATGCACTATAGTCTATTATGTCTATAAAATCATCAACATCATAATTTTTATAAAAACAATCGACCACTTTTTGAACTAAATCATCTGAATTTTCTTTGTCAAAGTATGTTATTTCAATGAAATTATTATCGGAATCCCACCTTTTAAATTCTTCGTTAAATTCTATTCCAATTATTTCGAAGAAATTAATTCTCGATGCATAACGAACAGTATCACAATCTTGATCGGTGTCAAATACAATATTTGTTTTTATTCCCTGTTTCTCTAAATATTTAATGAATGCTACTATAGCTACATATATCTCAGAATACATAAAATCGCCACAAGTATAATCGATATTTACAGTTAACTCTTTGCAATTAGATAGATCGGATTGACTATTAATTTGTTTTAGTAGATCATATATCGAAAGTCGATCTTCTAAATAAATACTTATTGAGTATGCATTCATGGTTCCCATAATATATTAAACTGATTACCCATCTTGTTATTGTTAAAATGACCGCTAACGGCCCGGCTACGCGCCGTGCGACGAAGGAGCATGGACGTCGTAGCCTTTGTTACAGCCAGCCTTCTTTTTTTATTAATTTGTTCACTGTCATTTCAATCCATTCATATTCACTCAATTCTTTCAACTTTCTCATCAATTTTTCTGGTATCTCTTTTCGTCCAATTAATGTTCCTGCTATTTGTCCAGCAATTGAGCAATTTGTATCCGTATCTCCACCAATTTCTATTAGTTGCAAATACATCTCTTCAATTCCAATTTCTCTAATTTTATTTGCCGCTGCGATGGCTAATGGAACTGAATTTACAACATATCCGTCATTACCAAATTGCCCGATTTCCTTTAAACTTTTGATGTCTTTGATTTCAATTAATCTATCTCGGACTCTAGTATCTGGAATTTGGTCAATTATCAATTCAATCAAATTTGTTTTGCCATTCCATTTGCCCTTTAGGATTTCTCTTATCGCAATTATCACACTTCTTGCCCCGACATATGCTTCATCATTATTGTGAGTGATTATGCAAATATCTCTGATTTCGGAATTTGTGATTTCTTCTTTAAAAGCAATTGGTGCTATTCTCATTGCTGCGCCATTTCCTGCTGCATATTCGCCTCTTCTCCCAACTTGGCTCCAATGTCCTCCAAAACTTAACTCCTTTAATGATTTCAAAGTACTTGCTCCAATTCCTCTTAATTTTCTTTGTTTGTAGTAACTGAGGAATTGGCTTGCTATCGTTTCAGGATTTACTTTTTCATCTTCAATTATTGCCTCGATTGTTGCCAAAGTCAATTGAGTATCATCCGTTATTTGCCAAATTGGTTCTTTTTTTTCTGGCTTTCCAAAAAGGTAAAATGTATCTTCTTTCTCTTTAATTTCATTTTCAAATCCGCTTCCAAAAGCATCACCAATTACTCCTCCGATTATACATCCCTCAAATCTTTCGGCTTTTGTCATTGTTCAATTTTCTTTTTTCTTGGTTGGCTGTAACGGCCAGGCTACACGCAGTGGGGGATTTTTTAATCAACCCTAACCTTTCTATTTCAAATATACAGCGCAGACAGCAAAAAGACGAAATTGGTGAAGCTTGGCTTTTTGATGGCTGTGCGGATTTCTTATCCACCCTTTTTCATTTCTAAGACTTTACCCCCATTGTGTGTAGCCCTGTGTTGGGTGCAGGGCGGGTTGGCTGTGAGCCCGAGCAATTGCCGCACATAAGAGCCCTTAGGCGAGGATGTGCGCAGTGCCGGGCGGGCGGGAGGGCTCCCCCCGGTAGGGCTTGCACCCAACGGCCCGGCTACGCGCAGGCTGGGATTCTAAATTTACTCTTTTCGTCCGATTTCACCAATACTAGCGCAGGCAGCAAAAGACGAAACTGGCGCAGCCTGGCTTTTGCTGACTGCAGCGGGCTTTTCATTCTGATTTTTCAATCGTAGAATTTTACCCAGCTTGTGTGTAGCCATTGTTATGGGTTGCCGCTTTATTCTTTTCACCGATTTCAAAAAAGGGCCCATTTCAAATTCTGGACTAACCCAAAGGCGGCTGTCCAATTTTTTTCAACTGATTTTAATCTCTTGGCTTTCAGTTGATTCAATTTCAGGATTCTGATTCTTCAATTTGATCAGTTCTTATCTCTAATCAACCAAAAATCTCACGACAATCAACCTATTTCCGTATTCAGGTCTCAATCTCCAGAAGATTCAACCTGATTTTTGATTCCTGATTTTACTCAATTCGATTTCCCAAATTCATCAAAATCAGTTTCAGGTTCTCCAAATCTCGAGTTCTTGATCTCTGATCTTAGGTTTTCAAATTGATTCAATCAACGTTTACCTGTTCAAAATTTTCAGATTCCAGATTTCCAAATTCTGTTTTTGGACGAGATTCAAATTCCTGATTTCTATTTCAAAAGCCGCCTAAACTCAAACTCCTTCTGAACAAACCAATCTCATTTTTCAAGATGGGCCCGGTTAATCTTAAGAATCCAAATTTTTCGTTTTCTGTCCGATTCACCGTAAAGAATACAATACTCGACAGGAACTTTACCCGCCTTTCAAAATTTCAATTACCCAGTTGGGAACTCAAATTCTCGATTTCTGGCAAAATCCTGATTCTGAGTTTTCATTTTTGAGGCGGGACAATTCATATTTTCAATTCCATAGAATACCAATTCTGATGCGGTACCCCATAACGGCCCGGGCTACACGCAGGCCGGGTTTCCTGAAAATAATCTTTTCATTCCATTTCACCAAAATAGCTGCGGCGGGCAAAGGCGTAATTGGCGTAGCCTGGCTTTGACTGCCGCAGCGGATTCTTTTTTCTAATTTTTCAATGGAGGATTTTACCCGGCTTGTGTGTAGCCAATGTTCACAGCATTCGCGTTTTATCTCATTTTACTAAACAAGCGGCCATCTCTCTGTTTTCGAAGACGAGATAAGGGGGCTTTTTTCAAGTTTACCAAATTCTCCGATTTGGACAACCAATTTTCGGGCAATACTGATACCCTCATTTATTTTATCGCCCGTAAGAACCAACTTAACCCAATGAAAATCATTCAATTATTCTCCTGCTGAATCTATTCAATGCACCTGTTAACCCTCAAGATTCCATCTTATTCGGGCATGAAACCTTATTTGCTCATTGATTTTCATTTACCGTCTGATTTTCATAAGCCCCCTGGACGCGGACTCCTTTCTTGATACCGTTTTAATTTCCATTCAACGGGGCCGCGGTAACGCTTGATCTAATCTTCAATTCGGGCTATCATGATTCTCCTAAACCAACTATAAAACTGTAGAAATCTCTTTTGCTCCGCCTTAAAAGATCAATTCTCCAATGGACTAACCAATTTAACCCCAGTTTCTGAATACTGATAATCAGGCATTTACCTTTTTTAGGCGGGGACAAGTTTTTATTTCAAATTCTTACAGATACTGTTTTCTGTTGCGCGATTGTCTGTGAACGGCCCGGCTACGTGACGTGCCGGACTCTAAATTTACCATTTTCGTTTCATTTCACAAATGCTAGCGCAGGCAGCAAAAGGCGATGATGGCGAAGCCTGGCTTTTGCTGCCTGCGCGGGTTTTTCCATCTCTATTTTCCTCTCAAAGACTTTTACCGGCATGGCATGTAGCCATTGTTGGGCGCTTCCATTTTATTCTTCGTAAACCTTAAAAAGCGACCGTTTTACCGATTCTGGATACTTCAAAAGGGCCGTTTTTATCGATTTTTCAATCTTTTTGAACCGGTTCCCTAATTCTGATGATCTCAAATTGATCTTGAAAACTGATCCCAATTTACCGGTTTTTATTCCCGATCTCGAAGACTAATCTCCCAAATTGATCAAAATTTCTAATCTCCAGTCTTCAATTTGATTCGGCTAAATTCCAGTTTTTCAAGATAATCCTGATTCAAGTTGACCAACTCAATCTACTGATTCCCAATCTCCCAAATTTCAACTTGATTCTCGACAACCCGATTCAATTTGATCAGATTCTTATTCGGTGAAAGGTTCAAAATTTCGTGTCCTCCTACCCTATTCAATTCAACGGTTTACCCAATTCTTGATTTTCCATATTGAGGCCCTAAACGCAAACTCTCTCCAAAAAACTCAATTTCTTCTTTCGATGATAGGGAGCGGTAATTGTTAAGGATCTCAATTATTCGGGACAACGGATTACCCGATAAAGAAAACTGATTTTCCATTTTTCTGCCTGCCTAATTGGGCTATACATTCAATTAACCGTAACCAACAAAACTCGGGTTCCAAAACCAATTATTTCCGATTTTCAAAGGCAGGCTTAATTTCTAATCATTTGTTTATCAGTTGTTTATTCCCAAATGGAGTGCGCCCAACGGCCAGGCTACGTGCTGTGCCGGACTCTAAATTTACCATTTTCGTTTCATT
>NZ_JALKVM010000411.1:0-41664 GCF_057440575.1 Johannesbaptistia floridana | reverse complement strand
TCTTACTTGTGATTGACCAAGAGAAATCTTCGGCCTAACGCACCCTACTACTACTGGCTACGTACAGGCTACCTTCTTACTAAAAAAATCATTCTACATTCTTAATTCGCGCATTCTACATTACCCTTACACCAGCAACTTTTGGGCTTTGGTGCAAGATCTGAGCTTACCCACTGGCGAAAAGCTTTGATAGCTTTGTTTCTACCTCTTATTTTACTTTCTTCAAGATATTCGACTAAAACTTCTCTAGGAAAATTTGCTAATATTCTACTATGATTGACTAAAATATAGTCGTTGTTTACTAAGCAATAAATTTGTAAATTATTACCATCAAAACGCCACACCTCGGGTACAGCTATGGCAACATAGGTAGATATATTAGTTTGAGAAGTAATATCAATTTCAATAGCTAAATCTGGAGGAGGATCTATACTTAAATCAATTCTTTTTTTTCCTCTAATTTGAGCTTCGTGGGTAATATAAAAACATTGATCTGGTTCAATCGCTTTTTGCTGGGTTAAACTCTTAAAGGTTGTTGACCCTAAAGCTCTAAATTCAAGATCAAGTTCTTCTAAAATAACTTTAATTAAATCTCCAATAATCTCTTTATTATCCTCATGCTCCGGTAAAGGGGTCATAATTTCTAAAATACCATTATCATAGATTAAGCGAGAAGATCTATTTTCTCCTAATTCAATTAAAATATTTTCAAATTCAGACCAAGTTATGTTATTAACCAATATCCTTTGACCTGGAGGAACATAAATTTGTTTAATTTCCAAAGTTACCATTTAATTTATTCTAATCATAAATTAACCAAGGGAAACGACCAATACCAAAACGAAAATAAAGAATAATTACAGCTACTAATAACACACCAAATGCGATCATTATTATTTTATCTAAATTAGATAATCTTGTATCTTGAATATAAGTACGTCTTGAACTTCCAGAAAAAGCCTTAGATTGTAAAACAACCTCTAACATTTGAGATTGATTCATAGCATTTAAAATCAAAGGTACAGCTACAGTAGCATAAACCTGCAAACGAGAAAACAAATTCATTTTTTCTAAATCTAAACCCCTTAAACGTTGGGCTTCAATAATTGCTTGAACATTAGCAAATAATTGAGGAAAAAAGCTAAGGGTAGAAGAAATAATAAAAACAATTTTATAGGGAACTCTTAAACGTACTAAACCAATAACAATTTGATTTATATCACTAGTGAATATTCCGAGGGGTAAAACCAAAATCATAGTTAAGGTTTTTAAGATAATATTAACTCCGTAAAGAGTCCCTTCCTCCGAAAGAATTAAACCTCCTAAAAATGGCCAATACTCAGGAATTGATATCAAAGGTGTTAACTCTTCTTTGTTTGTTAATAATTTTACTTGGTCTACATTAAAAAGACCCATAATTATTAATAACAATAAGTAAAATGGTAGAGTCAATTTTAAAATAGTGGCTAAATAACCTAATCTTACTCCCGCTAGTAAACAGGCAGTAGCCACAACTAGGGTTAAAACCCCGCCAGTAATCGGACTTTCCCATAAAAAAGCGATCGCTGTAATTACTAGCATCATCACTAATTTGGTACGAAAGTCTAGACTAGTTAATATAGAGTTGCGCTCTACAGTTTGAAATTTAATAGTAGTCAAGATTTAAACTCCTTTTGGTAGTGGGATTAAAGCAGTTAGCAAATTCAGCAGACGTTAACAGAGGATAATTCTTTCTAGTTAACTTACTTAGAGACTCGGATAACCAGATGACTTGAGGAGGAGATAAATAGGTAGATTCTAATATTTCTATCTCATGATATGCTTGTCGAATTGGTGCATCTAGTAGAATGCTACCTTTACCCATGATAATTACTCTTTCAGCATAATCAGGCATTAAATATAAATGGTGAGTAATGACAATTACTGTTTTACCCATCTGATGTAGTTCTCTACTAATGTCTAAAATAGCACGAGACCCAGCAAAATCTTGACCTGTGGTCGGTTCGTCTAGAATAACCACATCAGTATCCATTGCTAAAATAGCGGCAATAATGATTCTAGCGCGTTCTCCTTTGGGAAGAGATAGAGGGTGAGAATCACGATGTTGCCAAAGTTTCATGCCTTTTAAACTTGTTTCTACTTTTTGGTTAATTTCTTCTGATGAGTGGTTGAAGTGACGCAGAGCAAAAGAAACTTCTTTTAATACAGTTGTGTTAAATATTTGATTATCGGGATTTTGGGCAACATAGCCGATAAATTGAGCTAATTTACCTACGGAAAATTCCTTAATAGAACGTTGACGGAAGAAAACATCACCTTGAGTTGGTTGGAGTAAGTTAAGAAAATGTTTGACTAGGGTACTTTTGCCTGCGCCATTTTGACCCAGTAACAGTATATATTCTCCCTGATAAATATCTAGAGATATATTTTGCAGCGCTTTAGTTCCATCAGGATAGGTGTGGTCAAGGTTTTTTACAGAAAGTATGGGTGAAAAATTCTGTGGGGAAAATAATGGTATTTCAGGGAGAAATATAGGAGTTTTTTCTTTTACTAGTTTGGGAAGTAGGTCAATACCCTTATCTAAGGTAACTGGAGGAGAAGTAGGAATAATGGTCTTTACTTGAGAAATTTGACCAAAGGCTTCTGCTACTTGAGGAGGACGTAGATTATACCTATGTAAACAATCTAAGTCACTATAAACTGCTTCTGGGGTATCTAGTTTAACTAAGTTTCCCTGAGACAGTACGGCAATTCTATCAGCATAAATAGCCATTTCTTCAGCAGCATGGGAAATAACCACTACTGTTACTCCTAGGTTTTTGTTGAGTTCGTTAGCTGTGGCAAATACTTCTTGAGTACCAACTGGGTCTAATTGGGAGGTTGGTTCGTCGAGGATTAATAACTCTGGTTGTAAGGCTAAAGCTGAAGCTATAGCCAATCTTTGTTTTTGTCCTCCTGATAGTTCTTCTGGAGATTTTTTTTCGTATCCTTGTAAACGTACAGCTTCTAGTACCCTCGGTATTCTCTTTTTAATTTCTTGTGGAGGTGTACAGAGATTTTCTAAAGCAAAGGCAATCTCATTTTCTACTGATGTGGCGGTTAATTGTACTGTGGGGTCTTCAAATACTATGCCTACTTTACTAGCTAGTTGATTAACGGGAGTCTCTAGGGTATCCATACCAGCAACTGTGGCATATCCGAAGAAACGACCACCGTAAAATTGAGGGACAATACCATTGAGGAGTAGAGAGAGAGTGGTTTTTCCCGCACCCGTTGCGCCGATAATTCCCAAAAATTCACCACGATGAATCTCTAGGGAGATATCTTTGAGAGCAAAATTTTGAGTATTGGGATAACAGTAAGAGACTTTGTCTAAAAGTGCGATCGCATCCATAATATTTCTTTAGTTAGTAAATAGCTTCTTGAGGTTTTACAATTCTAATTGCCCGCAATCCTGAAATTACTCCTACACCAATTACCGTTCCCCCCCCACAGCGCAGTAAATTTTCAATCGGCATAATCGGAATCAGAGCAATCCATACTTCTTCAGGCCTGTTAAATATATAGTAAGCTATTGTAGCATTGTACAAATGGGAAATACCAGAGGCCATCCAAGTTCCACAAAATAAACCTAAGGCTAGTAATCCTGTATTTTTAGAATTAATCCAACGGGCAATCAGATTACGAGTTGGGAGTATAAATATTAATAATGCTGACCAATTGATAAAGGTCCCCAAAATAACTATTTTTGTGGATACCCCATTGGTAACTATTGCATGACGAGTATAGAGAATCAAACTAGCAATAGCAATGGCGATCGCCACTAGTCTCCATAATAATTTGTCTGGATTATTCCCGGTTAATCCTGCTATAAAACTGGCACTCATCCCTCCCCCTATAGATAGTAGAGGTATTCCTGCTGTATAGGGTGCTAAAAACACCCCAATCATTGCTCCAATTCCTGCACCTACTGCGCCTCCCGCTGCACCTAATAACCACCCTAGTAGGGGAAAAACTGCTTGAGACAGAGGCATACTTCCCCCTGTAGAGAGAACAATCGAGAAGGGTATAAAGGATAAAGTTGTTACTACTGCTGCTAGTACCACTATATATGCTGTTGGTGTTCCATCTATACTAGCGCCTGAGAGTTTTTTTATTTCTCTTTCTTTTCCTTGGGGAATCCAGTTTTGTGTCATTGAATTAAATCAAATATAAAAGCTATAGAGTTTTCTTTTGCTAATGAGGTACATCTAAAATCAGGAATAACTTCTGTACTCACGCCTATATAAAAAGGCTATATATAGTGCATTATAGTAGATATAGAGAACCCATTATCTTGATCAATCTCATGTCTTCTGCGAAACATTATTATGAAATTTTGGGATTAACCACTGAAGCATCAAAAGAAGAGGTTAAACAAGCTTACCGAAAACTAGTTAAATTCTGGCATCCTGACCGCTTTTGCAATAATCCAGAAAAATTAAGAGAAGCTGAGCAAAAATTCAAAGAAATTGTAGCTGCCTATGAATTTCTCAAAGATATCAGTCCAGAAAATATTCCTAAATCTCATCCCCCTTCACCAGATATAGATATATCTGTTACCAAAATTAAAGTAGAATCTGATCATCCCTCCCTTCATTACCAAAATGGTGTTGATTATGCTGAAAAAGAAGACTATGAATTGGCTATTAGTGAATTTACCCTAGCTATTAATTTAGATCCTAATTTTCTCAAAGCTTATCAATATAGAGGTTTTATTTTAGCTAAATTAGGCTACGAACATCGAGCTAATGCAGACTTTCAAAAAGCAGATCAATTAAAACAAGTGATTAGTTCAAAACCATCTTCTCGCTCTTATTCTTCTGTGGAATATAACCATGATTTTACTCAAGAGAGGACCTGGAAATTAACTAAAACAATTAGCTATGAAACTAAAACTAATCAATTAGTTGTTAATTTGAAAAAGCGAATTTTTATTAGTAGTAATTCCCCTCTAATGAAACTATGGAGTTTTGACCAAGATACCTTGGTAACCACTTTATCAGGACATACCAGGCCAATTAGCAGTATGCTTTTAAGTAGTGATGGCAAATTACTAGTAAGTGCAAGTGATGATAGAACAATTATCTTATGGGATTTAGAAAATAAAAATAGTAAAATTATAGGAACTTGGAAAGATAGACATACTGATTCTATATCTGCATTAGCTTTCAATGCAGAACAAAATATATTAATTAGTGGAAGTGCCGATAAAACCATCAAAATATGGAATCTATGTTCTTCCTATGAACCATACACCCTTTCTGGTTATGAGGGAACAATTTTAGCTTTAGCTATTAATCCTCAAGGAGATATTTTTGTTTCTGGGGGATTAGAAAATAAATTAAGATTTCACAGTTTAGAAACAGGTAAATTATTAAATTCAATTCAGCATCCTTCCCAGATTTCAGCCCTTGCTTTTAGTCAAGATGGTAAACTATTAGCCACAGGAGGTATTGATGGTAAAATTCGACTTTGGGAGGTAGCAACAGGGGATAATCAAGGTACTTTCACGGGACATTCAAATATTATTTCTTGTCTATATTTTGACTATGATAATAGTGAATTAATTAGTGGGAGTTGGGATCATAGTATTAGAGTCTGGAATATTTATACTAAAAGAGAAAATCAAATCATTACAGAACATAAATCCCAAATAATCACAATTTATAACCCTGGAAAAAGAGATTTAGTAACAGGGAGTACAGACGGGCAACTAAAAATATGGCATAGAAATTTAGCTTAAAAATAGCAAAAGCACGGAGTGGAAAAATTAAACAAGATAAATATATACTTAAGAAAACTTTACAAACAGTCTCTAAGTAGACAAATTCAAGAATAAAGTATTTAAATTTACAATTTACTTAAAATTTAACAATTAATTTTGATGATTTACTCAAAAAAATGTATTTAAAAATACAATATCATCTCAGTATTGCTTGTAAATTTTAGGAGAAAAATTATATTTCTAGACTTTCTTAACAGCAGGCATTAACCGATGACTGATGAAAAGAAAATATGTAAATTGTCGCGTAGATCCAACAATTTACAAAAAAGTGTTTTAAATTGTCAATATGTTTGGCTGTAATAAATCGAAAAAATGACAGATTTGATTGGTAAATAAAAAATGCGTAATCTATTTTCAAGACTTTTCAATATATCTCTATTAAGTACCGGAATTATAACTCTTCCTTTTTGGGCAAGTTCTGCATTATCTAATCCTATACCTCTAATATTAGATGATGATGGTAGCCAAGACGCTTTAGGAGGTTTGGGATATTTACTGGACAATCCTGATTTTGATCTAAAAGCTTTCACTGTAACTCATGGTGTTGCTCGTCCTGAAAATGAAGGTTTTCAGGAAGGACTTAAAAAAATGTTAGGGTACTTAGAGGCGACGGATCTTCCTGTGGGTATTGGTAGTCCTGTACCTCTTGACGGTGGAGTAAATGCTTTTCCTGATTTTGTGCGTAACGATGCGGATAACTTTTTTGCTCCTTTTGTAAGTTTTCCCTCAGATGAAGTTCCAGATATTACTTTTCAAGATGCTGTACCGCTACTGATTGAAACAATTAATAATTCTCCTGAACCTGTAGCTATATTGGCAACGGGAGCCTTCACTAATATTGCTCAAGCTTTAAGAGATGATCCTTCTATTGCTGATAATATTTCTGTGATCCAAATTATGGGTGGTGCAGTTTTTGTAGAAGGCAACTTAGGTATAACTGACTTTCCTCCCTATTCTACCAATACAGTAGCAGAATTCAATATTTGGTCTGATCCTATCGCAGCAGATGAGGTTTTTCGCTCTGGTATTCCTATTCAACTAGCACCTTTAGACGGTACAGACCAGCTAGAATTTGATCGCAATGACGAACAGGCATGGCGAGATACAGGTACTCCTGCAAGTATTAATGCTGCTAATTTTTTAGACTTTACTATTAGTGTGGTTTCTAATGATGTTAATCCTACGTCTTTCTGGGATTTGCAAGCATTTATTAATTTAGCTGAGCCAGATTTTTCCAATGAAGTACCATTACATATTCAAATTGATGTATCAGCAGATCCAGGTGGTACTCAGGGAAGAACAGAACCTATTGATGGTTTACCTGCTAACGCTCTAGTTTCTTTTGATCAAAGCTTTGATAATTTACCCTATAGTAGTCAAGAACTCTTTTCTAATTTACAACCATCCCAGACAATTCCAGAGCCTACTACATTGTTAAGTTCATTGGCAGTTTTAGGATTAGTTGGTGTGATACGTAAACAGAAGAAATAGAGTGAGTTCTTAATTAAAGAAAGTATCAGTAATTCTGTTTGCATTTACTAGAAAACATAGAACCTCTCACACTGAATAGGTAATCACTAAATAAGGAGATGCTCGATTTTTAAAAAGTTGGCTATTCCTTGTTAAATCCTCTAGATAGAATTATTTCCAAAAAGCATCATGAGTAAATCAAAAAATCACGAAAGCGCCGTATATCATGTATCAGGAACAGCAGTATACACAGACGATCAAGAAATGCCTAAAAGTATGCTGTCCATTTGTCCTGTATTATCTACCTATGCCCATGCCAAAATCAAAAACATAGATGTTAGCGCAATCTATGAAATCGAAGGAGTCGTTACAGTCATAACTGTAGATGATATCACTGGTAAAAACAATACAGGCACAATTATTGATGACGAAGTTTTATTACCTATTGACACAGTAAGTTACTACGGTCAAGCAGTGGTTTGGGTAGTGGCTGAAACTGAAGAAATTGCCAGAGAAGCTGCCAAACAGGTAAAAATTGAATACGAACCATTAGAACCAATTTTAACTATTAAAGACGCCATCAAACACCAAAGTTTCCAAGGAGAAACTCAAATAGCTAAACGTGGCAACCCGACACTAGCTTTAGAAAACTCCGAAAACCTCATCAAAGGTGAACTAGAATTGGGTGGACAAGACCACTTTTACTTAGAAACTCAAACTAGTTGGGTAATTCCTGATGGTGAAGGACATTACCAAGTATACGCTTCTACCCAACATCCTACAGAAACCCAAGCCATGGTAGCCCATGTTTTAGGAATTCCCAGTAATCAAGTAGTGGTTACCTGTCTCCGCATGGGAGGGGGTTTTGGTGGCAAAGAAACTCAAGCTAATCCCAGCGCCTGCGCCGCTGCTTTAGCTGCCCAAAAAACTGGTAAATCAGTGCGGGTGAGACTCAAAAGACATGAAGATATGCTTATGACAGGTAAACGTCATGACTTCTTGGCAGACTATAGCATTGGTTTTAGCAATACTGGTAAAATTAACGCTCTAGATATAGATATCTACTCCCGTGGCGGATGGAGTTTAGATTTATCTACTCCAGTAATGACTCGTGCCATTTTTAACATTGATAATGTTTACTATATTCCTAATTTAGAAGCCCGTGGTCATATTGCTAAAACTAATACTGTTTCTAATACTGCTTTTAGAGGTTTTGGCGGTGCCCAAGGCATAGCTATAATTGAAGAAATTATTGATCGCGTAGCACGACATCTGCATTTACCTCCTGAAACAGTTCGTGAACTTAACTTTTATCATGGTAGCGGAGAAACCAACACCACCCATTACGGACAGGAAATTAAATATAGCAGTCTTGCTAGAGTTTGGGAAAAAGCGATCAAAGATTCTAACTTGACAGTAAGAAAAGAAGCAATTGAAACCTTTAACCAGCAACATAAATCCCGGAAACGAGGCATAGGGATTACGCCTTTAAAATTTGGTATTGCTTTTACTAAAAAAGAATGTAACCAAGCTGGAGCTTTGATTCTGATTTATTTTGATGGCAGTATTCAACTCAGTCACGGTGGCACAGAAATGGGTCAAGGTTTACATACCAAAATGCAACAAGTGGCCGCTCGAACCTTGGGGGTAAAATTTGAGCGCTTTCGTCTCATGCCCACAAGTACAGACAAAGTACCTAATACTTCTGCTACAGCAGCTTCTAGTAGTTCCGATTTAAATGGACAAGCGGTAAAAAATGCTTGTGACATCATTAAAGATAGACTTGCTGCCGTTGCAGCTAAAATGCTTGAAATCGACAATTCAGAAAATATTGTTTTTGCCGATGATACCATTTATTCCTCTGAGTCTCCCCAACATCGTCTTAGTTTTGATGAGGTGATTCAACAAGCGTATACAGATAGAGTTAGTCTTAGTGCCACGGGATTTTATCGTACCCCTAATCTGACTTTTGACTTTTCTACTAAAAAGGGTAGTCCTTTTAACTACTATGTCTTTGCTACTGCTATCAGTGAAGTGGAAGTAGATGGCTTCACAGGTACTTTTAAACTCAAACAGGTAGATATTGTTTATGATGCTGGAGAATCTCTTAATCCTCACGTAGACATAGGTCAAATCGAAGGCGGTTTTGTTCAAGGTATGGGATGGCTGACTATGGAAGAGTTAGTGTGGAATAAACAAGGAAAACTGATGACTTTTGCCCCAAGTACTTATAAAATACCCACAATTACTGAAGTACCTGAGAAATTTAACGTCCAATTACTAGAGGATGCCGCTCAACCTGGGGTAATTTACGGATCTAAAGCTGTTGGAGAACCTCCTTTTATACTGGGTGTATCTGTACGGGAAGCGATTCGAGAAGCCATCTGTGCCTTTGGGGAGAATAATTATATACCTCTTGTTTCTCCTGTTACTCCTGAAGCTACTCTCATGGCTATTGAAGCAATACGTGAGCAATCAGCAACACCAGTTAGTAAAGAACAACAGCCTGCATTGACCTAGAATTAGGTGCAATTTAGCACTTTTAAGTCAGGCGATCGCCCTTAAGTAGCCCTTAAGTAGTAGGGTGCGTTAACCTGGGTGGGTTATACCGTAACATCTTTTGGACTAAAGTCCAACTACGAACCTCGTTTTTAACTGGGGTATATAAACCCGATGCTTTTAGTAGGGTGCGTTAACCTGCGTGTAACGCACCATAACTGCATTATCCTACCATAGCCCTTTCAAGATATTGTAGGTTGGGTTGAGGGACGAAACCCAACAATTTACTGGCTACTTTTGTGTCACACTTAATGAGCAAAAATTTATATTTCCTCAACATCAATTCCCAATTCTTTTAATTTAGCTGCTAATTTATCAGCACGTTGTTTTTCTTGTTCAGCGCGTTCATCCCCACTTAAAAGTTAGTAGGGTGCGTTAACCTGCGTGTAACGCACCGTAACTTTATTATCCTACCATAACATTTTCAAGATTTTGTAGGTTGGGTTGATGAGATCTTTTGGACTAAAGTCCAACTACGAACCTCGTTTTTAACTGGGGTATATAAACCCGATGCTTTCACAAAGTTATCATCAGAATCGGGTAATTGGCTATGATCTGGTAAAATTTTAGAGATAGGAGGAATAAGAAAAGCGGTTTCTCTTCTGGGTTGAGTGACCATAATTTTATTTAATAGTACTATTGTTCTTATGATAGACAAAATTATAATCTTCCAAAATTAACTCTTTATAAATAAAATATTAAAGGGCAAGCTCTGAATATAAGCCAAAAACCAGGGATTTTAACTAGAATTCTCTAGCTAATAACGTTAAATTTATAAAAAAATATTTGATACTTGATAACTATGCAATCAACTGAATGTGAAACTCTCCTAAAAAAATTAGAACAACTCAAAACCCCTACTCAAGCAAAACTAGGTTCACCTTTAACTGATTTACAACTAAATGAAGGCCATCAACAAGAAATTAACTCCCTAGTCACAACCATAGAAACTAAAAACCCCTATCGCTACCCATTACTACATAAACCCGAATTACTCGATGGAGTTTGGCTACTGCATTACTCAACCTCCAGAGAAATTAGAAGTTTAACTAAGTTAAAATTGGGTTTTCAAGTGGGTAAAATCTATCAAGTTATTGATTTAGATAGTAAATCATTTTTTAATCAGGCATTAGTTAGTCATAAACTTGGTTTAGTTTCCGGTTTTGTGCTAGTTACCGCAGTTTTTGAACCAGCCAAACAAGATTTACCCATACCAGATAAAACTCTCAATATCCAATTTCAAAAACGCTATTTAGCTATTTCTAAATTAGGAAATATCAAAACTCCTCAATTAACTCCCTTTAAAGAGGTAGAAGCGCGTAACCCTCGGGGTAGAATGCCGACTTTTGAAATTACCTACTTAGATGAATTTATGCGCATCGGTAGAGGTGGAGATGGCGGAGTTTATATTCTTACTAAATCTCAAGATAAACTGAGGTTCGTAGTTGGACTTTAGTCCATTTGATTCTGCTTTAATTGACTTTTAAAACAGTGATAATGCGCGATCGCCATTTCCCCCAAGTGACAGAAGATATAGCAGGGAACGTTGTAGTGTTCCCAAATTAAATACATGATCCCCCCAAGCTAATTTACGCATAGATTAACTTATGTTCTTGCGTCTTCCCCGCTTTGTATTCTGCGATCGCTTCTTCTAAATGTTGGGCATTAGGATGAAAGTGTCAGAACTCAGGATTCAAATTTTGATTCTCAATAATTTTATTATTTTTCCTCAAGGTCTATTATTTTAAATAAACTTAATAGCTATATAGTGATACTTGAAGAGGTATCGCGGGAGTTTTACCTATCGCCGCTGCTGCCGCAGAATTAGGCATTAAAGGTATAATTGTATCGATGAATAATGCCCAAGAAGTGGCGATCGCCCAAGATATAGATGTTTATGCCTTTGCCACTCTTAACGAAGTTGCTGATTTTCTCATAAATAAGCGGTTTTATCTATTTTAATGCAATAAATGCTTTATAACTAATTAAATATATAGTTTATTCTGCATGTAAAATACACTTGAAATTAATTTAATTATCTTGACAATTAAATTTAAATTGCGTTAATTTAGAATAGGGCTACCTTAAAGTGTATCCGATTAAAGGTAGACGACAAAATTTTAAGCTTAAGTTTCAAAACTTAAGCACTATATTGCTACAATGCAGTTTTTGCGCTGCGATAAACAGATATAAAAAAGATAAGTACGTACTTCCACCCCATCAGTACGTACTTATCTTTTTTATTGAAAATTTTTTATTTAACTAAGTGCGCGACTATTAAAAGTTGCCATTTTTTTGTGCATCTTTGTTCAAAAATTAGTGTGGTATATCTATTAAAGGGCAAATTTGGAGTTAACAAACCGTTTGCCCCGTAAAAATATAATTTCATTTGAATTATAAGTTATGAGCAACAAAAAACGCCAATCCCTGAAATACAATGAAGTCTCTATTGTTTTGGATTATGCCAACAATATGATTAAGCTTAATTTACTTTGGAAAGCTATTGGTAGTCCTCAAGGCAAAGAACCAAGCAGATGGTTGAAACTGGATCAATCAGCGCATTTTATTTACGCATTAGAGCAAAAATTAAATACCGATTTAAACGGTATTTTAAAAACTAGAAGAGGCAGAGGTGGTGGAATCTGGGCACATTGGCAAATTGCACTAGCTTATGCTAAATACCTAGACCCTCACCTTCATATTCAAGTTAATGAATGGGCAAGACGTTTTGTTGAAGAAGAAGTAGACCCAGAAAAAGGCGTTAATCGGGCTATCGAAAACTGGAAACGTCAAGGTAAAACTGAGTCGTGGATACAAACGAGATTAGACACAAAACAAACTCGCCACCAATTCACCAGTACGTTAGCTAAACACGGGGTATCTAAGAGTTTTCAATATGCTGGCTGTACTGACGCTATCAATAAACAAGTTTTAGGAGGAACAGCAAAAGAAATTAGAGAAAATTTAGGTATTAAAAAATCCCAAAATTTAAGAGATAACTTATCTAAAGTTAATTTAGCAGCATTAGGTCTAGCTGAAGCTTTAGCAGAAGAAGATATTGAGCAAAACAATCTCTATGGATATCAAGACTGTTTAGATAGTTGTGATAAATCTGGGAGTAAAGTTAAAAAAGCCTTGACCTAATCTTCTAATTTGGTTAATAGTAATAAACTGTTTTTAAATTATTACTATTAACTTAACTAAAGATTATATTTTTATTTTATTAGTTGAATAAATTTAAGAATTAAATATGTCAAAAGATATAGTTAGAATTAAAGCTTATAATCAAGAACAATTTGAACAAGCTAGTGTAGATAAATGCTTATATGGCTATATACTTGGAAGTGGTGGTATGAAAGCACCTACATACGCAGATTTAGGCACAGAAAAACCATATAAAGAAACTTACAGATGTGATAAACATACTAAATATCTGTTTTTTTGTTCCTCAACTGTTTATGTAGCTAAAAGTTTTAAAGAATTAGAAAATGGTTATTATGATGGAAAAATAGAAAATGTATCTGTTGTTATTTATTTTTAGTATTTAATTTTTTCTTTGGTTTAAATTTTTTAGAACTAAAATTGTTGAGTTCTATGTTTTTTATAATATAATCAACAGCATCATTTATTTCTAAATTAGATAGGCTTCCATCTTTAAGCTCAATTTTTACTAAATCTGTTTTTTGTTTAGTGTTAATATTATTTTTTAAGCCTACCATTTTTTCATCCTCATATTTTTTGTTATGGTCAATTAGTATTTTTATTCCAGTAAACAATATCCATTCTCCTTCAGATGTAAGTACTTCAATCCCATTTTCTCTATTTTGACTAGCTTGTACTAACCCTCGCTTTTTGGCTAAGGAAAACCACTCTTGAAATAACTCTTGTTCAGATTTAACTTGAACACATTAATTGGGCGTCCATTTTTCCTCATATAGCTTTTTTTAGCCATCCTCCAGGACGTTCTATATTTCCGGTTAGAATGGCTTCTCTATAGGCTTCAATGGCCTTTAGTATTATTTCATCGGGAGCCGATTTAATTGTTTTGGTTAAAGTGGAATTTAGTATAATTCCAGCTTGTTCTAACGCTATTTTAACATTTTTACTAATACTATCAGATTTTTGTTCACACTTTGTAAATGAAACTACTTTTTCAGAATTAGAACTTTTACATAAATACTTTTGAACTATAGGTTGATGCACTCCATTGTTAATCATTCGAGTACCTACAGTGTGTCTAAATTGATGCGTTTGAAAACGCCACAGATTACCAAAAGCGTCACAGATATTATGTTTTCTAGCTAAAGTGTGTAAATATTTAGGAAATGATTTCCTAGTCATTAATCTAAGTACTGGTTTTAAATTTGGTGCTTCTAATTACAAAATTGTAGACTCTATAAAGCTTCTTCCATTGTTATTTTATCTGTAAACTTGGTAGTATGTGGTTCTAAATCGCCAATTATCGAAATTGATGATTGTATATTCTCCCTAAATCTCAAGATCAACTGCTACACTAAGTAGTTAGAAACAGCAAAAAACAAGATTATGTTAGCAAGGGTATGGAGTGCGGCGATTATTGGTATTAACGCCGTCAAAGTAGGAGTAGAAGTAGATGTGGCCGGAGGACTACCGAAGGTTGTAATAGTTGGCTTACCGGATTTAGCTGTACAAGAATCACGAGAAAGAGTGAAAGCTGCTTTAAAAAATGCTGGCTTTGCTTTTCCTGTACGCAAAATTGTAATTAATCTCACTCCAGCCGATTTACGCAAAGAAGGACCTATTTTTGATTTACCTATTAGTATCGGGATTTTAGCCGCTTCAGAACAAGTGGATGCGACTATGTTGGGAGATTACCTGTTTCTAGGAGAAGTTTCTCTAGACGGGAGTTTAAGAGGTATCGCTGGAGTTTTACCCATCGCGGCTGCTGCGGCAGAATTAGGCATCAAAGCTATAATTGTACCCATGGATAATGCCCAAGAAGCAGCGATCGCCCAAGATATAGATGTTTATGCCTTTGCCACTCTTACCGAAGTTGCTGACTTTCTCAACCAACCAGAAAAATATCAACCAATTGTTTCTAATATAGAAGAAACTTTTCAAGAAACCAGCTCTTTTGGCAGTGATTTAAAAGATGTTAAGGGACAAATACACGCCCGTCGCGCTTTAGAAATAGCCGCTTCAGGAGGACATAACTGTTTATTCATTGGTCCCCCAGGATCTGGTAAAACTATGCTGGCTAAACGTTTACCCGGTATCTTACCTCCTCTAAATTTTAATGAAGCTTTGGAGGTGTCCCAGATACATTCTGTGGCAGGTTTTCTCAAAAATCGAGGTCAACTAATTACTAAAAGACCTTTTCGCAATCCTCACCATTCCGCTTCTGGTCCTTCTTTAGTAGGTGGAGGGAGTTTTCCTCGTCCTGGAGAAATATCATTGGCACATAGAGGCGTACTTTTTCTCGATGAGTTAACTGAATTTAAGCGCAATGTGTTGGAGTTTTTACGTCAACCCCTAGAAGATGGCTATGTTACTATCTCTCGAACTCGTCAATCAGTTGTATTTCCTGCACAATTTACCCTAATTGCTAGTACTAATCCTTGTCCCTGTGGTTACTTTGGCGATCCCCTTCAATCCTGTACCTGTTCTCCTCGTCAAAGAGAACAGTATTGGGCTAAATTATCTGGTCCTTTGATGGATCGTATTGACTTACAAGTGATAGTTAGTCGTTTAAAACCCAGTGAAATCACCTCCCAAACTACTGGAGAAGAATCAAGTACCGTGCGTCAGCGAGTAATTAGAGCACGACAAATAGCTAGAGAGCGTTTCCAAGACCAAGATAAAATTAGCTGTAATGCTGAGATGAGTTCTGCTCATTTACGTCGTTTTTGTACCCTAGATGAGAATATTCGTAACTTACTCGAAACAGCAATTAATCGCTTAGGATTATCAGCAAGGGCAACTGATCGCATTATCAAAGTCTCTCGTACTATTGCTGATTTAGCTGGCGATGCTAAAATTCAATCTCATCACGTCGCTGAAGCGATTCAATATCGTACTATTGATCGTCTTAGTTGATTATTACTTTTGTTATCGATATTAAATCTGCTCTATTCAATACACATTATTACTTGTATAGTTAAAAATTTGCACTAAAGCACTTTTTTTATTCAAATCTATAGGTTTCAGCCATTTATGCTAGAAAAAAGAGATTTGCTCTGAAGCACTATATTGATATTATGCCCAGAAGGGCAAATAACGAGCATAGCGTAGGGAATTTGATTGAGATCTATCTTGTTTAATTAGCCCTTCTTCTTTTGTAGCTTTAATTATATTAGACACAGTACCATTTTTGGAATCAGGTAATTTAAATCTCTCACGTAAACTTTGATTAGACATAAGCTGATTACTAATATATAGAAGACAACAATGTTGATAACAAGCTCTCATTCGATCTGATTGACTCATATCATCAAAATTTTGATAACACAATAATACTGTTGTTGTACGAGTATCTCCCGCTCTAAAATCTGGTGCTGGAAGCTGATAAACTTCCGCGGCGTGTACCACTTTATCAATACCGCTACCCTTCTCTTCGCAAATACCAAAGCGACGCATTAAATCAGCTAGTTGTTCGTTACGAGAGCGATATTCATCAATAAAACGTTCTACTTTAATTGGAGGAATGCCTGGATTAGAAAACTCGATACGATCACTATACATTTCTATTGTTACAGATGTGCCTGTAGCTGAAAAATCTTGATGAATTAATGCATTAGCTGTGAGTTCTCTTAAAGCTTGTTTAGGAAACATTCCAACCTCTTCTCGTATTACTTCTTCTATATACTGATTTTGAGGAGCCGATGAATAAATAAAATTGACCAAACCACGAAAACCTACAGCATAACCTTTTTGTCCTATTTTTTCTGTACGAGTTTTAAGTTTATTTATACCGTCATAAATAATAACTCTAGGTGCTTTACGAGCTAGTTTAGGTGAAAAGCTATCTAATCTTTTAGCAAGAAGAATAGCTGATAAGTTTGTTACTGTCCAACCTTTTGAGGTTCTATTTAACAATTGGTTACTTTGCAGCTTTTCCAATACAGCATCAGGATTGCTAGGATAAGGAAGTTTAAGTAATTTAAAATAGGTTTGTGTATCAAGAAGATTAATTACTTCTTCAGAACTGATATCAGATGCAGCTGGTAAACAAAACCAATCTTCTTGATCTTCAGCAAAAATACTCTTGAGTCGATCTGGAGTCATAGCAACTAGTTCTTCTCCAACTCTCATTAAATAAGCTCCGTCAAATGCTATGGGTTGCCCTGTAGGACGAGTGGGAATTTCAAAAACCAGTACTCTTCCATTAGGATGTATTAATTCAATTACTTCAACTCTTAATTTGAGCTTTTCTAGAATTTGAGATTTTATTTTATTAAGAGCTTCTATGGTCAAAAAAGCTTTAGTGCCTACTACTTGACGTGGCCGTTTATTGGTAACTCCTAAAATAAAATGTCCTCCTCCTTCGTTAGAGATCGCGGCACAATATTTAAGCAGTTTCGTAGTATCATATTGATTTTTAGCTTCTTTGAATTCCAACTTCTCTATTTCAACAGGCGTATTTAACCAGTCTTGGAGATTGTCTAGAGTTATCAACATAATACTTCATCTCTTCAGGAAAATAATTTCTTTACTAGTTGTCATTAAGTATTATTGTAATCAAAATTTATGAGGCAGACAAAAACACGAAGTTCAACCGTCTTTTTTTAATATATCTTATATGAAATAGAAAAATAAATGCTAAAAATAGCTTTAAAATAATTTAAGTATAATATAAATATCAAAAGTATTGCTATGTCTACTGTTCCCTGTCTTGGTGGGCGTTCTAAGTGCGCCGGAAGCGCGGGATACCACCGCTGTTCCCTGTCCTTGCATTTATCGCATTTTTTTAGGGAAATGATATTAGTGATTGAGATGGTATATAAATATACTATACTACTTTAGTATTTATTGGTTTGTGTCGAAATAGCGATCGCCTTTTAACAGTTCTAGTCACCCATAGTTTTTTTGTATAAAATTTATCAAATATTTTACTCAAGCATTAACTTTCCTCAATATAGCTATGAAAACAGCATATAATTTGTTATCTTAATATAAAAATTAAGATTAGTAGAATGCTTGAGTTTAACGAAATTTTTCAGTGAGGAGTGAAAGAGTTAAAAATGGCTTTAATTCAAGAAATTGCTCAAAAAGCAATAGCAACAGGTAAATTAACAGTAAATAATGAAAAAGAATTAAGACTACAACTGAAGGGAGAACACAGTCGAGAAGATTTAGAAGCGTTTATGAGGTTACAACAAGCCGTAATTAGAGGTCAAGTTACTCAACAATCTCGTAAGATAGCTGGTTAATGCCCTTATATCCACTCATCATCATCATCATCATCAAGTGATGGTGGTGGTGAGTCTTGTGATTGGCGATAGGGAGGAGTAATTACCCGGTAATTGGCATCATAAACTTGATCGGTTTTATTTTTTCTTTGTTTTGGCGTAGCTTGACGATAACTGTAAGAATAGGTTGTATTTTTTTGCTGTGATTGTGATTCTTCTGGTGATGCCTCAGATACTGAATCTCTTTTATCTGTAACTTTTTCATTGATTTTTTGATTAATCTCTGGTGGCGAAGTGACACCCCAATCTTCTTGATGTGTTTGTTTGGTTTCCCAATCTTGATTTTTAGGAGTCTCTTCTGATGAAACTTTTTTGGGATTAATCTCTGGTTGGGGAGGAGGTGTATACCAATCTTCTTGAGGCGGTTGTTGATTTTCCCAACCTTGATTTTTAGCCTCTACTTCTGGAAATTTTGGCTTTTTACTATTACCTTGTGCTTTTGAATCACTATTAAATTTTTTAGTTTTATCTTTATCTTTAGTTTTACTAGTTTGCAGATATATCACAAACTGCCAAAATAAACCTGTAACTATTCCTAGAAAACTAAACCAGATAATCCAAAGTCCTAAAGTTAAATCAGGAGTACGATAAAATCCAAATAACTTTAATGAAACAGTTTGTTGATTTTGTTGTAAAATCAGCAAGACACTCATCACTAATAAGGCAAGAGGCAATATTTTTAATAATTTCATATAATACTAAATTATTTTGCACTATTATTTCTAAGTTATCACAATTGTTTCACAGTAGTTGCTTCACTATTTCTTTAGCTGACTATTGAAACTATAGCCATAGACAGATTTCTTAAGACATATCAGTTATTGTTGTAGGCAAAACACAAGAGAAGGAAAAGGGTAAAAGTTAAACAATTTATCTTAATAGTAATTGCGACTGCCAGAGAAAAAAATTGAGAAAATAAGCAGAAGAAGGATTATATAATTAGTTTTAGCAGAAATATAATTATTTTGATAAAATAAAGCAGTGGATCAAGCATTGCGCTTGAAGATGGTGAGGATTTGTCTTAAACTTCTTCACTAATTAAAGTATTCAAAGGTTTTTCCCTTTCTTCAGCGCTATCATTCTATGATACCAGATTCGATTATAAAATACTGCACATACGAAAAGCTCCTCAGGAGAGAGTAAAAAAGTAGAGGAGAAAGGTAAAAAAACCAATTTGGATAAAGCCTGAGAGGGAAGCAGAAAACAAGCAAGTTAACTAGGAGGAAGAACATAATTATGGCTGATAATCGTCGTGTTTCTAGAGTATCGGCACAAATCCGACGGGAAGTAAGTCAACTGCTACTAAACGAGATTAAAGATGATCGTGTAGGCGCAGGAATGGTAAGTATAACTGATGTAAAAGTATCAAACGACTTACAACACGCTAAAATATTTGTGAGTGTCTATGGAACACCAGAAGCCAAGGCAGAAACTATGGAAGGCTTAGCAGCATCTACTGCTTTTGTGAGACAAAAACTAGGCCAAAGAATGCGACTCAGAAGAGTCCCTGAGGTTATCTTTAAAGAAGATGATTCTTTAGAAAGAGGAGATCGCATGATTAACCTCTTAGATCAACTAAGTCGCGATCGCGAAGACAAAAATCAAGTAAATAGTTGATGCAGCAATTACCAAGTTGGACTAATCTGCCCCTAGCTGAGCAAATCGCCCAGATGTTAGTTGTGCGGACATCTGGCTACTTATTTAATCACCAAAGACCTTACCCTATCTGGGAAGCTTCTAACCAACAATTATTGACTTGGTTATCAAAGTTAAACTTAGGTGGGGTAATCTTATTAGGAGGCTCAGCGGCAGAAATAGCTAAAAAAACTGAGATATTGCAAAATTGGGCTAAAACTCCTCTATTCATAGCCGCAGATATCGAAGAAGGAGTAGGACAACGTTTCTCGGGCGCTAGTTGGTTTCCCCCACCTTTAGCATTGGGAAAAATTGCCCAGGAATCTCCAGAAAAGGCAGAAAAATATGCAGAAGCGATGGGAGAAATTACCGCAAAAGAAGCCTTGAGTATCGGAATTAATTGGTTACTAGCCCCAGTAGTAGATGTTAACAATAATCCCCTAAATCCAGTAATCAACGTCAGGGCATTTGCCGAAACACCAAACTTAGTAGGTAAACTAGCTACATCTTTTATTAAAGGAGCGCAAAAATATTCAGTATTAACTACAGCTAAACATTTTCCCGGACATGGAGATACTGCCACGGATTCTCATCTAGAATTACCAGTATTAAAACATACCAATCAAAGACTCAAAAGCGTGGAATTGCCACCATTTCAAGAGGCGATCGCCGCAGGTGTAGATAGTGTGATGATTGCTCATCTATTAATCCCCGATTGGGATCCAAAATATCCCGCTACCCTATCTCGAACTATTATTACAGACCAACTAAGAAACAATTTAGGCTTTTCTGGGTTAATAGTTACCGACTCTTTAATTATGGGGGGAATTACTAACTATGCTCCCTTAGAAACTATCGCAGTGAAGGCGATCGCCGCAGGCGCAGATATTTTATTAATGCCAGAAGATCCATATATAGTAATCAATGCTATTCTCAAAGCCATAGATAGAGGTGAATTAAACCGCACCAGAATTGAAGAAGCTAATGCTCGTATCTGGGAAGCAAAAGCAAAAATCAGGATGATTGATTCACAACCTATTAATTTTCCTTCTCAACTATCTACTGCTGAAGGTAAAAAAACTATTGAACAAATACTGCACAAATCTCTAGTTTCTGGTGGAAAATTACCTCTAAATCATGGTTCAATGTCTAGAGATACTAATCTCATTATTCTAGATAATGTTCTCAATAACAATATAGTTAGTTTTCATAATCCAGCAGTTACCATACCTAAAAACCAAGGCTATCAACTCCAGGTAGTAGATGAAAACACTCTCCCTTTGATTATCCATCAAAATAAAAGTTATTTGTTGCAGATTTTTGTCCGTGGTAATCCTTTTCGAGGGAGTGCGGGATTTTCTTCTTTAACCCAAAACATTTTCCAACAATTATTAAAAAACCATTCAATTCGAGGGGTAGTGATTTATGGAAGTCCCTACATTTTAGAATGGTTTCAGCCTCAACTCCCCTTAGATATCCCTTGGGTATTTTCCTATGGGCAAATGCCCCAAGCCCAATCTATTGCTCTATCTCATTTATTTTTTGAGCTGAGTTGATTTTACAGATGCAATGCTTTGGCAATTCTCTTGCTTTTCTATCCCTATTGCTAAAATACTGAATACGCCTTTTTGGTCAACCAATTTTTAAGCGTTTAGCATTAATTCTTTAACTCATTACTTCAAAACTTCAAAACTTCAAAACTCATTATTCATCCACCAGTAGCTTTTGCTAAAGGTGGAAGATTTGAGTAGGGGGAGTTTTGGCACAAATCACTCGATTACGTCCTTTAGCTTTAGCTTTATAAAGGGCACTATCGGCTAAACTTAATAATTGATTGATATCTTGAGTATGGTGAGGGAAAATCGCTAGACCAAAAGATGCTGTAACAGTTGGTAGATGTTGTTCTTGGTAGATTAACACTAAATTACTGATTCCTAATCGCAACTCTCTAGCCCGTAACACTAATTTCCTCAGGGAAATATTAGGAATGGCAATTAATAATTCTTCACCGCCATAGCGACAAATAAGATCTTCTGAACGTAAGTTATATCTGAGATAATTAGATATTTGTTCTAAAACTAAATCTCCAGCTTGATGTCCATAATTATCGTTAAACTTTTTAAAATGATCAATATCTAAGATAATAATCCCTAATTCTTGATTTTGTTTATGTAAATCATCAAGTAATTTCGGGAGAGCAATTCGCAAATAACGACGATTATATAAACCAGTCAACGCATCTCGATAACTCTGCTCTTTGAGAGTTTCTTGTAATTTCAAATTAGCAATAGTTAGAGCAATTTGCTTAGCCACAGTTTGTGCTAAGCTAACATCAGTTTCTGTTAAATTATCATCGTTTTTGCTACTTAAATACAATAGGCCGATTATTTTTCCTTGGGCGATCATCGGAGAACATAAACTGCTACTAATATCGTTATCAAATTGAATATGTTTACAGGCTAAATTGGGGTAGAGATAATCAGCAAGATAATAATAATTACCTCGACGCAAAGCCCAGCATTGCTCCACAGGAAAGCTACATGACGTGTTTAAGTTTTCTCCCCAGCTAGAAACCATCTCCATTTTTTGGGTTTTATCATTTAGAATAAATATAGCACCTTGCTTTTTATCAAACAAAGGTTGTAACAAACTATTTAATGCCTGTTTAACTTCTAAAAAATCCTTACAAACTTGCAAAAAATCATTAATGTTTCCCAATTGAATCATTTCTTGATTTCTTATTTTTAATTGATTTATCTGTTTTTGCATCTTGTGATTAAGTTCTATTTGCAAAGATTCAATGGTTTTTCTTTTAGTAATATCAGAAGCAATAGTGATTATTTGTTGTACTTCATTGTTTTTATCTTGAGAAAAAACATAGCTTTTACTATCTAACCAATGCCATTTACCTAAAACATCACCAACTCTATAATCAAATTCATAATTGTTTATCCAAACTTTTTCGCTCAATTTTAACCAATATTCATTGAAGATAGTTAAATCATCTTGATGGCAAATACTGCGCATAAAATCTAAACTTAAATTGTTATTATCTTGTTTTGACCAACCCAAGATATTTTGAAAAAATTTATTGCAATAAATAATTTGATGACTAGTTAAATCATATATATAAACTAAATTTGGTATTAAATTAATAACTTTTTCTACAAAATAATTACTTTTTTCTAGTTCTTCTGTTCTCTGTTTTATTATGTTTTCTAATTCTTGATTAAGTTTATAAATAGCTGCTTGTGCTGTTTCTTTTTCGGTAATTTGTTGAATTAAATTTTGATTTAAGGTTTCAAGTTGCCCTTGAGAAGGAAGATTTAAAGCTTTGGGAATAACTGGAATTAGTTGAAAAGCTGTATACACAGATATTAAACCTGTGATAGCTTTAATAGTACCCTCTATCCAGTAATCAGGATGCCAAAGTGTCCAAATTGCTAATAAATGAGTAGTCCCGCAGGAGATGATAAACAGACAAAAAAGTATAAAAATTTTTTTAAAAGGAATATCATCCCTATGGCTGATAAAATAAACTAAAATTATAGGTATGGAATAATAAGCTATAGCTATTAAAGCATCAGAAAATACATGAAGAAATACTAATTTAGTTTGCCAAAGGTAACAATGTCCATGGGGAATATAGGAATCCACTCAAAAAATTCTCCTAAAAAATATTTATTTAGTATTATATCTTTTTCTAAATTAATTTATTAGTATTCTATATTTTTATAAAAATATATTATGTATTGGAGTGATGATAAATAGTTAAAAAAACAGTAAACTTTTAGTATTGAAGAGAAATAATAGGAGAAATTACCGATGAATAGTGAAGAATTAGCTAAATATATTGAAGCTACTGATGGCATTAGTAAACCTTGGTTATTAATTCAATTAAGAATAAAAAAACTGCAAGAGAGACGGCATCAACTATCTGATAGTGAATATATGGCCAATCTTACAGCATTGCATCAAGATTTAATGAATTTGGGAGAATGGTGGCTTGGTATAGAAGATGAGGTTTTTTAAAAAATAGAATTTTACTTTATTTTATTTTTTTATGTATTCATCGTTGATTTCCTTCATTTTTAAACTAACTTTTTTTTGCCAAGTTTTGTTATTAAGCCTTTTAGTAATTGAGGAAGAAAGCAGTAACCAAAATCCATACATTTTGATATTACGATTTTTCTTATAGAACCAATCTTGAGTTTTTAGTTGGATTTTTTCTAGAGGAGATAATTCAATCAAAGGTAATCCTGAAGGTTCGTAGTTTTTCTCTGTTAAATAATTTCCGAGGCGAGATTCAATAAGCTGAATTTCACGTTCAGAAAGTTTCTTACGCCATTGATTAATTAATTTGGGATCAGGTCGAGTGTAGGTAGAGTGTTTTGTATAGTCAAACATTTTGTCAGTAAATTCAACTCCTAGAAAATTGCATATTTCCGTAAGAGTTGCTACTGAATTTTCAATTAAATCTTCATATTTAACTTCTATGTATTTTTCTGGGGTGATGGTAGTTTTAAATTTATCCCATAAAACTTCAGCTTCTATCCATTTATCTAAAGCTGTCCAAACATTACCACCCCATCCCATTTGAATAGAAGAAGGGGCAACATCTCTAGGATCGCGAATTATGTGAATAAAGCGGGCATTGGGCCATAATAAAACTAATCGGTTAAAAAATTCGTGTACTGTACCACCAACTATCTGCTTATCACCTCTTTCTTGTTCTAGAAAACTATTAACTAAATCTAGATAATCTAGAGAGTAATCAAGAGTGTGATTTTGTCGCAGAAACATCCAGTTGCTTTCTAACCAGTCTCTATATTCTTGAATATCTGGTAAAGTTCCATCATCTTGAACAAATCTAACCACATAGGTAAATTCAGAACACCAAGCTATTTGAGGATGTGAAGCAAGTATTAGCCTGAGAAGGCTTGTACCAGATCTAGGCGCACCATTTAAAAAATATGGATTTTCTACATAAAACTTACTCATCTTAGTTTTATCTCACGATTTTGTTAGTTCCTAATATTAACATAAAAATAAAAAGTACCCCTTCTTACTAGAATCTATGAGAGAAATGTTACCCTTCTATTTCGCTTATTCTACGAATATTTAAGACGTCGCTCATATTTTGGATCTGCTTGATAATATTTTCTAATTGTTGATGATTGAAAACATCAATACTTAATTTAATTAGGGCAGGTTTACCAGTGTAGGTTTTCACTCCCGCATTACAAACATTGATATTTTGATCGCTAAGACGTAGTAAGATATCTTTTAACACTCCTACGCGATCTAGTACTTCTATAGAAATATCCACTGTATAAGTAGCACCCCTACTATTATCATTGAGGGGGTTCCAGCTTACAGAAATTAGGCGATCGCCGTCTATCCCTTCTAAATTAGGACAACCTTGGCGATGGATAGCTATTCCCCTAGCGTTTCTGGTTACTATACCGCTAATTGCTTCTCCTGGTACTGGTTTACAGCATCCTGCTAGATAATGAAGCATTCCTTCTATACCGATAATTGGAGATTTATCGGTTATTTTGTTCGGTGAAACTTTTTGCTTGATTTCGTAGTTACACACTGATTCTTCCAGTGTTTTTATCTCTCCCTCTTGGTTAGTTGTTTCTCTATCTTTAATTATTTCTTGAAGACGATTTACTACTTGATTCAGGGTAACTTCACCGTAACCTAAGGCGGCGAGTAAGTCATCTACTTTTTGGTAATTGCACTTTTGAGCTACATTTTGCATAGATTCAGATTTCAACAAAGCATCTAACCCTGCTTTTCCTAATTCTTTATCTAGTAATTCTCTACCACGTGCTATGTTTTCTTCTCTGTGGGAGCGTTTATACCACTGTCTAATGCGATGACGCGCTGTTGGTGTCACCACAAAGTTTAGCCAATCGAGACTAGGATGGCTATTTTTGCTGGTGATTATTTCTACTATATCCCCATTTTCGAGACAACACTCTAATACTGACCATCTACCATTTACTTTAACTCCTTTGATATGGTTACCTATTTCTGTATGAATCCTATAGGCGAAGTCTACAGGCGTAGCATCTTTCGCTAGTACAACCACATCTCCTTGGGGTGTGAATACGTATACGTCATCTTCAAATAGATTATCTTTGAGACTATCTATGTATTCTTGAGCGTCTTTGAGATCCTGTTGCCATTCTAATAGTTGTCGCAGCCAGGTAAATTTTTCGTCCTCTGAACTCATTTGAGCTTGACTGCTGCCACTTTCTTTGTATTTCCAGTGGGCTGCTATTCCGTATTCAGCAATTTGGTGCATTTCCATCGTTCTGATTTGCACTTCTAGAGGTTTTCCATTTAATCCTACTACTGCTGTGTGTAGGGATTGATATCGGTTGGGTTTAGGCAACCCTATATAGTCTTTAAAGCGCCCTGGTATTGGTCTAAAAGTATCGTGAACTACCGCTAGAGCACGATAGCATTCATCTTTATTTTCAACGATCATTCTTAATCCGGCAATATCGTAGATTTCGTGAAATTCTTTTTGCTGCCGTTCCATTTTTTGATAAATACCGTAGAGATGTTTCGGTCTTCCTTTGATTTCTTTGATATTGATGCCGATTTTTTCTAGTTTCTCTTTGAGTATCTCACTTACTTTTTCGATTCTCGCTTCGCGATCTCCTCTTTTTTCTGATATGTGATTTTGTATCAGTTTATAGGCTTCTGGTTCTAAATATTTAAATGATATATCTTCTAGTTCCCATTTAAATCTCCCTATCCCCAAACGATTCGCTAGGGGAGCAAAAATTTCTCTTGTTTCTAGGGAGATCGCTTTTTGTTTGCTGCTACTTAAATGTTGTAGAGTTCGCATATTGTGTAAACGATCTGCCAATTTTACTACTATCACCCTAATATCTTTGGCCATCGCTAGAAACATCCGTCTAAAGTTTTCTGCTTGTCTTTCCGTTTTGCTAGAAAACTCTAGTTTTGATAGTTTGGTTACTCCTTCTACTAACCGTCTTACTTCTTCTCCAAAGCGCCCTTCTATTTCTTCTAAGGTTACATCTGTGTCTTCTACCACGTCATGTAAAAACCCAGCGGCGATCATCGCACTATCCCCCCCTAAGTCTTTCAGTAATCCTGCTACTGCCACTGGATGAATTATATATGGTTCTCCTGACTTACGTTTTTGATTTTCGTGTAGCTTGTAGGCAAACTCAAAAGCTTGACAAATCAGTTTATTTTCGTCATTATTATATTGGCCCTGATTATCTTGGCCCTGATTATCTTGGCCCTGATTATCTTGGCCCTGATTGTATTGGCCCTGATTATCTTGGCCATTATTCTTGTCTTGGTCTTTCTCTGATTGGTTAACTATTAGGCATTCTTGTAACCATTTAGGAGGGACAAAGTCATTATTGTTGGATTTATTTATTGTAGGTATATTCATAAGTTTACTAATCGATTTAGCTATTATGCAAAAATAAAGTTATATTTATTAAAGTTTAGTGATCTTCTTCTCAATCTTTAAACTTGGGGATGAGACTTTTTATTAAATCATATCCCAAATTTAGCAGCTACTTCAGCTACCTCTTTTTGATCTTGATGATAAAAAATTGCTAATAAACAGTCTATATTAAAACAATTGTAACGTAACTAGAGAGAAATGTCTGCTCAGTCATATAAAATAGTATATCAGAAATTGTACGAACTTGTAACCAAATTAAAGAAAGATTTAAGGAAAAAACAAGAGAATACTCAAGATTCCCTAGGAGAAATCGAAGCAGTATACGTACAATTACTGAAGATAAGTCCCGAAAAAATACCCAAAAGTTTAGTATCTCAGTGGCAATCATTAGTTACAGAATCTCATCGAATGTTAAGATTACTCAAAAACGATTTAATCTTTCTCAAAGCAGCAAAAAATGCAGCGACCCAAGATTCGAGGAGAAAAATAATTGAAGAAGGTTTAGAAAAACTAGAGAAGTTTGCCAAACTACTGATAGAAATAGATGAAAAGAGCGATAGTGTTAGGAAGCGTACTGATTAGCTTAGTATCAACTAGTATAGCAAAAGCAGAATCAGAAAGCATCTGTGTACAGCAGTTAGAAGAGAAAATAAATCAAATAGTGACGCGACCAGAATTTAGGCGATCGCGTTGGGGTATTCTGGTAAAAACTGAAGATAGTGAAGAGATTATCTACGAATTAGATGGAGAAAATTACTTTTTGCCCGCTTCTAGTTTAAAATTATTAACAACAGCGGCAGCCTTAGAAGAATTAGGTCCAGAATTTGAGATTAACACCCCTATATATACCATAGGGACAGCTCCTCATTTAAAAGAATTAAGAATAGAAGGAAGAGGAGATCCCACAATCACCAGCAATCTACTCAGACAATTAGCGAGAAATTTACGCAACCAAGGAATAGAGTCTATAGAAAAACTAGTGGTGGAGGATAGTTACTTTGATGATTTGGGAGTTAATCCTACTTGGGAATGGTCAGATCTTTATTTTTACTATGGCGCTGCTGCTAATAGCTTAATTTTAAATGAAAATGCGGTACTGTTGACAGTTCACCCCCAAAAACCACTAGAATTAATCAGGATTGATTGGTCAGACTATTTAGCCTTAGGACAATGGCAGATTGATAATCGAGTTATAACTGTGGAAAATAGAGAAAATGGAGGTATTAACTTTAGGGGAAGATTTGCTACTTCTTACTTAAATATACAGGGAGAATTAGCCACACAGGAAGATGAAGAAGTTTTTGGGTTAGCGATTCCTAATCCCACAGATTATTTTTTAAAATCTCTCCATCGTTTTCTTATCTTAGAGGGTATAGAAATAGAAACAACAGCAATTGTCTATGATTCAGTTACTAATGGAGAATTTGCCATAGAGTTAACTAACTTAACTTCACCACCTCTGGTAGAAATCATAACTAAGATTAATCAAGAAAGTAATAACCTCTACGCTGAAGCTTTAGGTAAAATTCTCAGGGAAGAATCTGGTCTAAGTATAAGTGAAATTTTAACAGAATTAGGAGTGACTAAAGATAGTTATCAACTAGCTGATGCTTCTGGTTTATCCCGTCACAATCTAGTTTCTCCCCAGGCTTTAGTAGAAACTCTAACTTTGATGGCTAAATCCTCTCTAGGAGAAACTTATCGACAATCTTTAGCTACTCCTGATGCTAGTCAAACAACCCTTACAGGAAGATTAGAATCAGTAGATTTACAAGGGAAAACAGGCTATCTCACAGGAGTAGCCTCTTTATCAGGATATTTACAGCCTCCCGATTATTCCCCTTTGGTTTTTAGCATTATTGTCAATCAGTCTCCCGCATCGGGTAAAGTTTTACAAGAGGCGATTGATGAGATTATTCTTTTACTTAACAGTTTACAAACTTGTCAAACTCATATTTAGGCTTTAAGATTGGACATTGGGAAATTGTCATCAACATGGAGCTTTTCAAGCTTCGCTAAGTAATATATGGGAAATTTACTATTACATAAAAAGATGGATGCAGAAAGTACCTTTTTAAGCTAAGATGTAAATGTTAAAAAATATTAACAGTGTTAGCTCTATGGTTGATTTTTCTTCAGATATCCTGAATAAATTCTCAGAAAAAATCATAATCACAACCAAATAATTAGGATAACACTTAAATTAAAAACTCAAACTAATTAGTTAGATTGAGTTAAAATTATCTTTGTAAGACTTAAGTAGGAAAAAACACTATGCCATACAAACTTCCAGAACTACCATACGAATATACGGCTTTAGCTCCCCACGTTTCTAAAGAAACTTTAGAGTTTCACCACGATAAACATCATGCAGCTTATGTAAATAAGTACAATGCTGCTGTAGAAGGCACAGAATGGGACAATAAGCCCATTGAAGAGGTAATTAAAGCGATCGCTGGTGATGATTCTAAAACTGGTGTATTTAACAATGCGGCTCAAGCTTGGAACCACACTTTTTATTGGAATTGTATGTCCCCCAATGGTGGTGGTACTCCTACTGGTGCTTTAGCCGATAAAATTAATGCTGATTTTGGTAGCTTTGATAAATTCGTAGAAGAGTTTAAACAAGCAGGTGCTACTCAATTTGGTAGTGGTTGGGCTTGGTTAGTATTAGACAACGGTACTCTAAAAGTTACTAAATCTCTTAATGCTGATAACCCTCTAACCAAAGGACAAGTACCTTTATTAACTATGGATGTATGGGAACACGCTTACTATCTTGATTATCAAAACAAGCGCCCTGATTATATTGATACTTACATCTCTAAGTTAGTTAACTGGGATTTTGTTGCTAAAAATTTAGCCGACGCTTCCTAAAATATCTTCTTAGTTAAAATTAAGCCCAACTTATACTAGTTGGGTTTTTTTATAGCCTTTTTAAGGCTGGTGAGGTACAAAGGTTATCCTTTTGAGGCTCCGAGAGTTAGGTACAACCTCATGAGTCCTTTGAAATGCTATATATTAATTAATAGCACAAAAGAGTATCTCTAGTATCTCTGCCTGTGACTGGATTAGTACCTGTAGCTATCTCACAGAGTTGTTTCTGTTCGTAGGGCAAAAGTAAAGCATCGGTGAAATCCGCTCCTTCAATTTTAATGCCTTTGATTTTAACATTGCTTAAAAAAGCACCCTCTAAAATAGCGTTTTTGAGATTGGCATTGTTTAAGCGAGCTGAGTCTAGGGTAGCATAGCTTAAGTTCGCACCTTCAAAATTAACTGCTTCTAAGTTAGCGGAAAAAAAACGTACCCCCCTCAAATCTGCATTACTAAAGTTGCTTTCTCTCAAACTAGCTAAATCAAAACTAGCATCAGTTAAATCTTGACCAGAAAAATCAGCTCCGATGAGAGTCTGTTTATTATAATCAACAGCTTGAGCTGGTAAACTAAAGAGGTTAACTGTTACCATCACAATAATGGCAAAAATTAGGCAATAACGGTAGATTTTAAACATAGGTATTCATAATGAACAGTGTTGGTTTGTATTCTAGTAATTTTATCCAAGCTAATGGTCTTAGATTCCATTATATTACCCAAGGGGAAGGAGAGTTAATTTTAATGTTGCACGGATTTCCTGAGTTTTGCTATTCTTGGCGCCATCAAATTGCAGAATTAGCTCAAAATTATCAGGTAGTTGCTCCAGATTTAAGAGGTTACAATCTCACTGATAAGCCAGAGGAATTAGATGCCTATAGTATCAAAGAATTAGTAAAAGATGTAAGAGAACTAATTTTAGCTTTAGGCTTTGAAAAATGTATTTTAGTTGGACATGATTGGGGAGGCGCAATTGCTTGGAGTTTCGCATATACCTATCCAGAGATGCTGCATAAACTAATTGTGCTTAATATACCCCATCCCGCTAAGTTTAAAACGGGTATAACTAATCCAGAACAATTGATGAAAAGTTGGTATATCTTCTTTTTTCAACTTCCTTGGTTACCAGAAACTATGATTGCTTGGGATAACTATAAATTAGTGGCTGATTTGTTTAGAAGTCAAGGCTGCTTCAGCGACACTGATATAGAAGCTTATGTTCAAGCGATCTCCCAACCTGGTGCTTTAACTGCTATGCTTAATTATTATCGTCACTTTGCTCAGTCAAATCTATTTAGTCCCAATACCTACTCATCTGTGTTGACTGTACCTACTTTAATGATTTGGGGAGAAAATGACCAAGCTTTAGGCAAAGAACTTACCTATGGTACTCAAGAGTATGTAAATGATTTTACGATTAAATATATCCCTAATTGCAGTCATTGGGTACAAAACGAACAACCACAACTAGTAAATAACTATATTCAAGAATTTTTAACTGTTTAAGATAATATGAACGATAAAGCTACAAATTCTCATTCTCCTAAACAACCTCGTCCCGGTTTTACCACTAATCATAAATTAGTTTACTCAAATAAAGTAATTAACTACACTGCCACGGCTGAATGGCAACTTCTCTACAAGGAAGAAAAGGCGATCGCCGAACTGTTTTTTGTGGCTTATATAGCTGACATTGACTCGGTGACCTCTAGACCGATTACATTTGTATTTAATGGTGGTCCAGGAGCGTCATCTGCTTATTTACATTTGGGGGCGATTGGTCCTAGGAGAGTGGCTTTTGACACTGATGGTAATCTGCCTAAACCACCAGTTAAACTAGTAGATAATCAAGAAAGCTGGTTAGAATTTACTGATTTAGTATTTATAGACCCCATTGGTACTGGTTTTAGCCGCGCTTTACCAGAAGAGGAAGAAAAGAGCGAAAAACCAAAAGAGCAAACCCCAGAAGGCAATAAGCCCTCTCCTTCGGCGCAATTTTGGGAAGTCAAACAAGATTTAAAAGCCATAGGCGAATTTATTCAAAGATTTCTCTCAAAAAAACACAGATGGCTATCGCCAGTATATATAGCGGGGGAAAGTTATGGCGGTTTTCGGGTGGCGAAATTAGCTCGTTTATTACAAGAAAGTTTTGGAGTAGGTTTATCTGGGGCGATTTTAATTTCTCCTGCCTTAGAGTTTAGTTTACTTGAAGGTACAGACTATAATTTGAGTTATTGGGCTAGTTTGGTACCTTGTTTTGCTGGTGTCGCTGTTCATCATGGCTTATCTAAATGGATGGGAGAAGCGGGAGATGTCTATAGCCGTATTAAACAAGCAGAAATTTTTAGTCGAGAGACTCTCATTCCCTTTTTAGCTAAGGGAGAAGATAATTCTGCCGCAGAAGCAGCGAAAGTATATCAAACCCTTAGTGATTTAATTGGTTTACCATTTGAAGTAATTAGTAAATATGGTGGCAGGATTGACAGGGAAGTGTTTGCCAGAAAATTACTGGAAGACAAGGGTAAAATTCTAGGTCTCTATGACGGTTCCATCACAGCCTTTGACCCTTTTCCAGACCGCAGTAACTACGAAGGGAGCGATCCTACCCTCAGTGGCTTTGAAAGAATATTTACCGCAGGAATTAATCATCATCTCCGGGTAGACCTCCAGGTTGATACGGATTTAAGTTACTATTTACTTAATTTTGATGTGTTTAAACAATGGCAATTTAAACTAGAGAGTGAGTTTAAACAGGGTTATTTAGGGGCTGTGGATGATTTACGTATAGGCATGAATCTCAATCCCCATTTACGGGTAAGAATTGACCACGGTGTTTTTGATTTAGTAACCACTTATTTTGCTTCTCAGCATTTAGTGGGTTTAATGAAGTTAGCCCCAGAAATTCGGGATAATTTGACTCTGAATAATTACAAAGGCGGTCACATGTTCTACACTTGGGATAGTAGTAGAAAAGAATGGTTTACTCATATTAAAGATTTTTATCATTGATAAAGATGAATGAATCACAGTTATATAACTCAATAGCTGATTTATATGCCGGTTCTACAGACTCAATTATGCTAAAAACAAGGTTTAAATAGATACGACTGAGACAGGGCAAGTAATGCAGCTCAAAAAATTCATCTTTCTGTCTTATTTTGCTGTTTGAGTAAATTTGAGTAGATTTTTAGAAGCGGTCTGAGTTACAGAGAGGTGAAGGCGCCGGGCATGGGAAGCTCCGGCAGACTTCGACCAGTATGGAATCAGTTGCCCATAAGCGCCTGAGCAAGCCCGAGGTAGAGAGGTATTCCCAAGGCGATCGCCACTGGGGTACCAACTGCGGTGGAGGAGCCGATGTAGGCGGAGGGATTGGCTGAAGGGATACCAGCGCGTAAAGTGGGGGGGCCTGAGATGTCGGAGCTGGAGCTGGCGATGACGGCGAGGAGAACGACTCCGCCAAGGCTGAATCCGGTGAGATAGTGGGCAATCATGCCGAAACCGAAGGCTATAAACCCATGAACCAGGGGCGCAACTAGGCCGTATATGGCGTACCACTGGGCTACCTTGCGCAGCTCGTTAATTCTTGCTGTGGCCTCCATACCCATTACTAACATCAGTATCGAAAGTAGGCCGCGGAAGGGGGGCTCATAGAAGCCTTCATAAACACTTTCTGGCCGGGTTAACAGACCTAGAGCAAGGCCGAGGAGTAGTGCTGATAGGGCAGAGCCTTGGAGGCTTTCCTTAACGATGGGCCAGATCTTAACCTTCTGGCTTGGAGTAACTTGCTCATCTTTGGGATAACCACTGGCGATAAT
This sequence comes from Johannesbaptistia floridana, assembly GCF_057440575.1. Classification (NCBI taxonomy): domain Bacteria; kingdom Bacillati; phylum Cyanobacteriota; class Cyanophyceae; order Chroococcales; family Cyanothrichaceae; genus Johannesbaptistia; species Johannesbaptistia floridana. The sequence goes on along the minus strand of NZ_JALKVM010000411.1, from coordinate 7,575 downwards.
GCGTTGTTTACTGGAATGCCCACCTGCGGTAACCTCCTTCTTGCTAGGATACCCCCCTGCGGTAACGGGCTCCTCGCTGGTATACAAGCCTGCGGCCAACTTCTGCTTGCTGGTATAAACACTGGCTAAAACAATCGCCGTCACCAGGGCGGGAATGTCCATGAAGGGATAGAGTGCTGCGGACCAGGCTTCGTATGGCATATTTGCTTCTTCCAGTACCGTTATACCGGCGGCGAGGGTAGAGCCACTTACGGCACCGAATAAGCCTGCTGTCGCTAGGGCATCTACAGTTTTAACCTTCGGCAGCTTGCCCAACGTGTATTGCCCTAGAAATACAACAATTATTCCGATTAAGACGGCGAAAACTGCGGGCAATAGCATCTCTGTCAGATTAGACTCGCGGATTGCAATGCCCCCCTTGAGGCCAACTTTGATGAGCAACATAAAGACGATGAACTTATATATCGAATCTGGAACTTGCAGTCGGCTATTAACTGCGGCAGCTATTCCACCACCAATTAGAAAGCCGAGTGTCGGTGACTGCAACTGCGCTAGGAAGCGCGTAAAAAAATCTGATAAGAATTCCATAAATAAAATACCTCCTTGTGTCTCCTCTTATTAGGAGTGATTATTTTGATAAATGAGCTTTTAAAGTTAAGGGTGAAGGGCTTCACCCTTACAAGATATTTGTTCCATGAGAACCTGTCGAAATGGTTTTCAGTTCTGGTCGCTCTTAGAACTCGGTGAAAAGGGGATAGTTATACTGCACCACTTTCCATAGAGCTTTACCTATCAAAACCAAAATCTTCATATATTTAAGTCTATACTAAAATGGACAGATTTTCTAGTTCCTTAATAGGAATTTGAAACGCAATCTCAAATTCAAATCATAAGTTTATCTTATGTTTGTTTGACGATTCCCTCCTCCATGTCCTTTATCTCAATCAGGAGCTCGGGGATAACCCCATAAGCGCGGGTGCAATAAACTTACTCAAAATTGCCAGCGAAAGCGGAGAGCGCCTTAGAGGCTGTTTTTTGGTCAATAATCTTGAGTTATTGGGAGGCGCTCTCCGCCACTTCATAAGTTATTTGTGACCCCAAACCATTAACTGGTAAAGGCTGGCAATTTTGAGCAGGTTTTCTCTCGCGGTCAGAATATGTGGGCGTGTAGTACTTCTGCCTGACAAATATAGGCGATGCCTGAATAATCGTCGAAAAACTGCGATGCCACCTCATCCGCAATCTTCAGAGCTATATCCCGATTGGGAGTGAGCACCTCAATCTTGACATTTGAGTAGGTGTCGGAAACTGTGGGTTGTCCTGACGATCGCAAATTGCGACTGCCTTTACCCCCGGCGGCTACCACCGTATAACCGGTAGCCCCGGCTTTGTCGATAATTTTGGCGATCTTTTTTAATAGCAAATTTTCTGTGACGATAACTAGCTTGTTGGCTTGCTGGGTCATTTGGGTTACCTCCTAAAGTTTTCTGGTTTGACAATTCAAGACAAGAATCTATGGTTTTATCTTTAACCATATACTTTAGTTTATGCTAAAGAGTGGCAAATCCACTACCTTCTGTTGAGAAAGATTGTCTCAGATTATCCAAAGCATTCTATAAAAAATACTTATCATATCAAGTTCGGGTGAATACTTACCATAAAAATGAGGTGAGGCAGGAGGCACCGAGGCAGGAGGCAAGAGAGGGTTTACGTTATAGAGGTTAAGGGAAGCGAAAACTTTATTTTTTACTATAGACGTACTTACAATGGTCACCTGAATTCCGAATTCAGGTGACCTCAGGTGTTTTAGTACATAAGTTCTAGTAAAAGAGCTGAGTTTATGGTATAAACTGATTAAAGTTCTATTTCCTTGATAATCAGTAATAAGTAGTTAATAATAAGTAATAATTTAATTATCTATGAGCAAAAAAATTAATTTAATTAGTAAAACTTTTCAAAAGTTCATTTTAGGATTTAGTTTAGTTATTTTAATCACCAATTACCAATTAGTATGGGCTAACAATCTTGATGATTCCAATCAAACTAATGAGTTAAAAAATATTGATAATCCTATTGTTTGTCTTTCCACTTCTGGAAATGGTTATAATTGGTCAAGTATCTTTACCTGGGCATCAGAAATACTCAGAAATGCTGCTTTAGAATCACCCACATCTGCATATTTTAATGTGGCTTGTGTTTCAGGAGCTAGTTCAGGTAGCGCTTTTGTTGCTGCTTATGGTTCATTATTACAAAATAAACAACTTTTTCCCAGAACTGATTTTAGCCCCCAATCTGCCACCCAAGCAGAAGTATTAATTCTCGCTGACTCATTACTATATATGGCTCTAGCTACGGATTTCAACCGAGAAGAAACAAGATTTTATATAACATTGGATGGTGATTCAAATCCCAATCCTCCCTGGTGGAGCTCCCAATTTAGCCATGAAAGAATTATGCTAGATTTTGGCACAAGAGTAATGTTAGCTCAAAATATTACCCTTGATGATGTAGCAGAAGTTAAGCGGTTAAATCAATTTATGAATTATCACTCTCTAGAAGAATTGAGAGAAGTAGCCAATAATCGAGAAATTCGTAATCAATATCGTCAAGTTACTTTTGATATTTGGGAACAATCTCAAGCAATCCTCAGAGAATTATATCAAAATGCTAACTTTTCTCGCAATCAAAGAGGGGCTGATTTAGAGGATTTTCGCACCAACCCAGAACATCCTGTACGTCAAGCCTTAGCTAAAAAACCACCTACGGGAATTATATCTTTAACTTATGGAGAATTAGCCGATGCTAAATCCATAGTTGATTATCGAAATCAACGTCAACAACCTCCTCAATATACTGATTTAGTGCCTTTTGTGTTTGTTAACCAAGAAACAGCAGAAATAATTATTAATTCCTCTTTTTATCAACAGTTAGTTAAGGGAAAAGATCCTTATATGGATAAATACGTGATTGCCGTAGTTGATAATTATTTAACTATGTTAAATTATGGCCTGCGGGAACCGGATTTAAGTCCAGTATTAGTTGAGAAATTGTCTCCGTTTGTGCCGGAAATTTCTGGTAATTTTAACACTGGTGTTAATCGATTTTATCAACCAATCGCTGAACAAAACTGGCAAGCTGAACCACAATTTGAACTAATGAGACCCACGAGAATGATTCAAAGAGGTGATGATTTTTATAGTGCTTATCTAGGAGTTGCAGGAGGTTGGGTAGATAGTAATATTGGAGGTGCTGCTACCCTAGTTCTTGGTTCTGGTTATGCTGCTAAATTAGATAACTCATTTATTTATTTTTCCACCTTTTCTAGAAGAGATCAAGCGTCTGTGTTTACGGAAACTGTATTAAATAGATATTTTGCTCTTGAAAATCCAGAAACAGCGATTGAGGCGATAGAAAAACATCGAGCACATTTAGCAACTTTAATTAAATTGTACGCTGATTCTTCTGTTGAGCATGAAATTGTTTGGCAACCTATATTTGTTGATTGGACAGTCAGGTTTTTTGCAGAAAATAAATCATTAGTTCAAGGAGTTATTGGTTTGCTAGATAGAGTCTTAAATATGGGTTTTAATACTATACCTGTAGCAACGAGTAGACAATCTAACTACCTTCTGGCAAGAACTATGAATGTTGTACGTAAAACCCTAGGAGATGATGTGGTTAAAGAGAGAGGTTTTATTTTTGACCGCGCTTTTGAAGATACGATTTATCAATAACTAATATCAAGTTCGGGTGAATACTTACGATAAAAATGAGGTGAGACAGGAGGCAAGAGAGGCACCGAGGCAGAAAGAAAAGAAGAAGGTATGAAGGTAGAACTTGATCATAACTAATTAAACGCACATGATATAACTTTTATTTTTGGCACAAATGAAAAGACATTTTATTAACAAAACCTTTCAATCATTGTTGCCTTTTGCCTCTTGTCTTTTGCCGAGGGTGCAACAATACTGCTCGGTTAAGCCTAAATCCCCTGTTGAGACTGCAAGGGAGCGGGGAGCAGGGGGCAGGGGAGAAAGCCGAAAATCCCTCTCCCAGCTCCGGTCTCCCTGCTCCTCTGCTTGCCTCAAAGAAAAGTCATCCGTGCCCCGGATTTTAAATCCGGGGCTTGCGGATGACCGCCTGACGCGGTCAAAATCCAAACCTACGCAGTATTGGAGGGTGCAAGGCTATAAATTCTTTTTAGCAACTTTAATTTTAACTACTGGCTATTCTACTATTAGTTATGCTTCTACTTCTCTTTATTTAGCTTATCCCCCAGCTAAACATACTACTACTGCTGCTTCTATATTCTTTATCGGCACTGCCCCCATACCAGGAGAAGTATTAATCAATGACCAGGTAATTGAGAGAAGCGAAGCGGGACATTTTGCCCCTAGTTTACCCCTGAAGATGGGAGAAAATAAGTTCACACTCCGTTATCAAGACCAAGTTATCGAAAGAGTTATTACACGGGTATCTACTCAACCAGAATTAACCTCAGATGATGATTTTGCTCCCGATTCTTTCACCCCAAGAGAAGATATTACTAGGCTACAGCAAGAATTGGTCTGTTTTGGGGCTGTAGCACCTAGTGAAGCTCAAGTAACTGTGAAAATAGCAAATCAAACTATTTCTCTGTTTCCTCAGGAGAATTGGCAACAACTTCCTCCCAATACCGCTATTTATACCCCCAACGCCACAACTTCTCAAGCAACAATTAATTATTATCAAGGTTGTACTAGTTTCACTCAAACGGGTTTTCTTGGTAATCCTCGATTTAAACTAGATTTAGGCGATCGCCGACCTGTAGTTACTGAAAGTGATGCTACTGTGACTATTATCCCTCCTGATAATTTAGATGTGGTAGCAGTTACTAGTAATCAGGGTGTAGCTCGTACTGGACCTAGTACCACCTATTCTCGTCTTACCCCCTTACCTGAAGGCACGAGGGCCGCAGTAACTGGTAAGCAGGGAGAATGGTTACGCCTAGATTATGGCGCCTGGATTAAGGCGGAGGAGACTCAACTCATTCCTGGTCAAATCCCCCCCCAAACCTTTATTAGTTTTGTCAATACTAGGGCAGGTTATCATCAAACTGAAGTTATTTTTCCTCTACAGGTACCCGTACCAGTTAAAATTAGACAAACCGATACTACTTTAACTCTCACTCTCTACAACGCCATCGCCCAAACTGACACGATTCGCTTTGATGATCATCCCTGGCTAAAACGTCTCGATTGGCAACAAGTTACCCCCACTCAAGTAGAATATACTATTCATTTTAAATCTCCACAACAATGGGGTTATGACTTGGGCTATGATCATCGTAATTTAATTCTAACTATCCAACACCCTCCCGCCATTAGCCCTAGAAGTCTTTTCCCCCTACAGGATATTACTATTCTCTTAGATCCCGGTCATGGCGGTAGTGAATTAGGCGCTAGAGGTCCTACAGGTTATCCCGAAAAAGATATTAACCTGATTATTTCCCAATTATTAGCTAAAGAATTAGAACAACTCGGCGCTAAGGTGGTTTTAACTAGAGAAACTGATGTTTATATGTCTCTAGAGGAGAGAGTAGAAATGATTGCTGAAGTTCAACCGGCGATCGCTCTTTCTATTCACTATAATGCTTTACCTGATGCTGGCGATGCCATTAATACTTCTGGTATTAGTACTTTTTGGTATCATCCTCAAGCCCATGATTTAGCTGTATTTCTTCATAACCATTTAGTTGAAGATTTAAATCGTCCTAGTTATGGGGTCTACTGGAATAATTTAGCTTTAACTCGCCCTCACTATGCCCCTACAGTTTTACTAGAGTTAGGATTTATGATTAATCCTACTGAATTTGAGTGGATTGTAGATCCTCAATCTCAACAGGAATTAAGTGAGAGTTTAGCTGATGGAATACTCTTATGGTTTGAGAAATTCTCAAGTCTCAGGGAATTTCGATAAATATGTGTTAACGTCTAGATAAAAATAGATAATAGCTAATTATTAGCATTGAAAATTATCTATACCGATAAATTAAATTAGAGATTATTTATGAATTCCCAAAAAATGCTAGTCAAATCAACTCTAGCCACCTTAGTATTAGCCTCTGTACCTGTAGTTAACTCTCTACCAGCTCACAGTGCTACAATGTTTACTTCTGTACTAAATAGTGCTCAAGAAGTATCCCCCGCAGGAGTAACTAATTCTCCTATAACCGGAAGCGCTCAATTAGAGTAAAATGGTTCTTTTTTAGAATTTGTGGTTAATATTGGTCCAGGCTTTGATTTTAGCGCCTTTGAAGCAGGAACTCCTGCTGACCAGATTCCCCCCGATAGTAGTGACAATTTAGTCACTCTTTTTCACATACACAATGGGGCACGCGGTGTCAATGGTCCAGTAGTTTTTGGGATTTATAATCCTGACCATGACTTTGATAATGATGTAAATATTGTAGTTAATCAGGATGGTTCGGCTACAATCACAGGAAGTTGGGGACCAGATGATGGAGCACCTGGAGATGGTAATCCTACCACTGGCGATTTAGATAACTTTATTCCTAGCTTGTTGGCAGCAAATCCTGGAGAAGATGTAGATTTATATTTTAACTTGCATACAGTAGGAGATCCGGCGGGAGCTATACGGGGACAACTACAGGCAGTTCCAGAACCTTTAACTATCCTGGGAAAAGGGTTTGCTTTAGCTTCAATGGGTGCTATGAGAAAACTTCGTCGCCAGAAAGTATAGCAAGCTCGCAAATAGATGTTTACAGTTATCATCAAAAGCCCCCGAGAGAAAACCTGCTCAAAATTGCCAGTATGAGTAGGGTGTGTTAGGGCTTCGCCCGTAACGCACCTAGATGAGTAATGAGTTTTGAAGTAATGAGTAATGAGTTTTGAAGTAAGAAGGTAGTAGCCTGTAGGTTGGGTTGAGGGATTAGATCCCCCCTAACCCCCCTTACCAAGGGGGGAACCAGGCGATCGCACTCCCGGTAGATTGGGTTGACTCAGATCTTGCATCTTTATCAAAAGTTACTGGTTGTGGTTGAGTAATGAGTTTTGAAGTAATGAGTAATGAGTAAGAGAATTGATGTTAAACCTCTAGGATACAAAGATTATAGAGAATTAACCATAAAGAACATTTTTCCTTAAAAATTAGTACATAAGTTCTGGTGGAAGATATGAGTTGAGGAATTAGATCCCCCCTAACCCCCCTTACCAAGCTATGCTTTATAAACATCTTTCTTAACATAAAACTTGACAAAAACACCAACTTGTGGGTAAGTGCTTTGTTAGATTCTGTTTAAGAAAATAATGTATAGTAATATACATTTTATCCAAAACTTAAGTAATTTTACTTAAAACCCCTCTCCCTGCTCCCGTGCTCCGGTGCTCCGGTGCTCCCTGCTATACAAGGGTTTGGTGAGTTGCTTATAAGGGATAGCTTACCAAGGGGGGAACCAGGCGATCGCACTCCCGGTAGATTGGGTTGAGGAATTAGATCCCCCCTAACCCCCCTTACCAAGGGGGGAACCAGGCGATCGCACTCCTTGTAGATTGGGTTGAGGAATTAGAATAGTAG
>NZ_JALKVM010000410.1:0-5354 GCF_057440575.1 Johannesbaptistia floridana | reverse complement strand
AACAGAATCATCTGTAGATACTCCAGAAGCAGAAACGACTGAAACAGAATCATCTATAGACGATTTGGATACAGACGATTTTGAAGCAGACGAATTTGAAGCAGAAACTTCTGAAGTAGAGAAAACATCTCCAAAACTATCATCTTTAACTCAGGCAGATTTAGCCAAACGTTTAAACACTAATTCTAGTTCCCTCCGCAAAAAAAGAAATTCACCAGACTTTCCTGAATGGAGTAAAAGTAGAGATCCCGATGGAATTGCCTGGAAATATTCACCTAAAAATAAGTCACCGAAAAATATTATCTTTCAACCAATAGACTTAGAGGATGAATAATCTTAGTAAAATCCCCAGCTATGGTCAAGTTGGGGATTTAACACCCAATTGATAATTATTAAAGCCATGTCTATAACCATTTATAATACTTTAACTCGTCAAAAAGAAACTTTTACTACTCTTCAACCCAATCAAGTAAAAATTTATTGCTGTGGAATTACAGTATATGACTACTGTCACCTAGGTCATGCAAGAACCTGTTTGACTTGGGATGTGGTCAGAAACTATCTTCAATGGCGAGGTTATCAAGTTTACTATGTGCAAAATTTTACTGATATTGATGATAAAATAATCAATAAAGCTATACTTGAGAAAACTTCCCCAGAAGCAGTAGCAGAACGCTTTATCAAAGCTTATTTTGAAGATATGGAAAGTTTGAAAATCAAGGAAGCTGACTTATATCCTCGCGCAACAGATAATCTTAATGGTATTAAAAGCCTGGTGGCAAGATTGACAGAAACAGACTATGCCTACGCCACGGAAGGAGATGTTTACTACTCTGTAGAAAAGTTTAAAGATTACGGCAAGCTTTCTGGAAGAAAACTGGCAGATATGCAAGCAGGGGCAAGCGGTAGAGTAGATTCAGAGGATAAAAAGCAGAATTCCTTTGATTTTGCCCTATGGAAAGGTGCTAAGCCGGGAGAACCGTTTTGGGAGTCACCCTGGGGTAATGGTCGTCCCGGTTGGCATATCGAGTGTTCTGCTATGGTAAAAGAATATTTAGGAGAGACTATAGATATTCATGTGGGTGGTAATGATTTAATTTTCCCTCATCATGAAAATGAAATTGCCCAATCAGAGGCAGTGACGGGTAAACCTTTGGCTAATTATTGGTTACACAATGGCATGGTCAAGGTGGATGGAGAAAAAATGTCTAAATCCCTAGGGAATTTTATTACTATTAGGGAATTATTAGCACGTCCGGTAGATCCCATGGCGGTACGTTTATTTATTCTTCAAGCCTATTATCGCAAACCCTTAGATTTTACGGATACTGCCTTAGCAGCGGCTGATGCAGGTTGGCAAACTCTCAAAGAAGGTTTATTGTTTAAAGAAAACTATGGTAGTCGTTTGGGTTGGGATTCTAAGAATTTATCTTTAGTTGATGAAGAAATAATTCAACGTTTTCAAAAGGCGGTAGATGATGATTTTAATTTTGCTGAAGGCTTAGCAATTTTATTTGAACTAGCTAAAGAGTTACGCCGCAATGGGAATCTATTGCGACACCAAGGGGAAACAGAGATAGAAGCAGATAAACTTAGGGAAAAATGGCAGACTCTAGAGGAATTAGCCACAGTTTTTGGTTTTAGCGCGGAGATAGAGGCTAATCCCCAAGATACAGCCACAAATAATCTCAGTGATGCAGAAATTGAAGCAATTATTGCACAACGAAAAGAAGCAAGAAAACAAAAAGACTACGCCACGGGAGATCGCCTGCGGGATGAATTAAAATCTCGGGGTATAGTGTTAGTAGACCAACCAGGAGGTATAACCCGGTGGTATCGTGAGTAAATTTGTGCTTTTGTTTCTTTTATTTTTGTTAAGCTAGTAATCAGAGGTAACAAACAGCTAAACTAGTTTTAACTTTGCCAATAATTGTAACTAATGTTAAGCTTAGAGATTGCAGTAAGTTAAACTAGAGCAAGTATCTTTAGAATTCATATTTCTTATAAGAGGAATTTAAATGATAATAGTAATGAAAGTGGGTTCTCCTGAAACTGAGATTGAGCGTATTAACGAAGAATTCTCAAACAAAGGATTAACACCAGAAAAAATCGTCGGTAAACACAAAGTAGTAATTGGTTTAGTTGGGGAAACAGCAAGTTTAGACCCTCTACAAATACAAGAAGTTAGTCCCTGGATAGAGACTGTTTTGAGAGTTGAACAACCATTTAAACGAGCAAGTTTAGAATTTAGACATGGAGAATATTCTGAGGTGTTTGTTTCTACCCCCTCAGGAGAAGTTCCCTTCGGGAAAAACCACCCTGTGGTAATTGTAGCAGGACCCTGTTCTGTAGAAAATGAAGAAATGATTGTAGAAACTGCCTTAAAAGTTAAAGCTTCTGGGGCGAAATTTTTACGGGGTGGCGCCTATAAACCTCGTACCTCTCCTTATGCCTTCCAAGGTCATGGAGAAAGTGCTTTAGAGTTATTAGCCGCAGCTAGAGAAGCCAGTGGTTTAGGCATCATTACTGAAGTTATGGATACTGCTGATGTAGAAAAAATTGCTGAAGTGGCAGATGTTCTACAAGTAGGCGCCAGAAACATGCAAAATTTCGCCCTCTTAAAGAAAGTAGGAGCACAAGATAAGCCTGTACTACTTAAAAGAGGGATGTCCGCAACAATTAACGAGTGGTTAATGGCAGCAGAATATATTCTAGCAGCAGGTAACCCTAATGTAATCTTATGTGAAAGAGGTATTCGTACTTTTGATAGAGAGTATACTCGCAACACTTTAGACTTATCAGTTATTCCTGTTTTAAGAAGAATAACTCACCTACCGATTATGATTGACCCAAGTCATGGAACTGGTAAATCTGAATATGTGCCCACCATGGCTTTAGCCTCTGTAGCCGCAGGTACTGATTCTTTGATGATTGAGGTACATCCTAATCCACCTAAAGCTTTGTCTGATGGTGCTCAATCTTTGACTCCTCAACGTTTTGATGAGTTAGTTGGTGAATTAGCAGTGATTGGTAAAGCGGTTAAACGCTGGCCTGAAACTCCTGTTTTAGCTTAAGCTTCAACCAAGATTTGGCCACGTCTTTCTAGGCGTGGCTGTTTACTTCACCAAATGAAATTTAATTAATAGCAAATTCAGTTAATGGTCTAATTTCAGGGGGATGAAAGGCTAAAACAATTTCATTTTTGGGAATACCAGCCCGAACTAAATCATCAGCAATTCCATCTTCTAAACCATCTCGATGAATCCAAATTTTATTATTAATAATTTCTAAATGAACAACACAACCATGAATTTTAACATCATTTTTCCAGCCAATTGTCATTAATAAATAGTCTTTTTTATCATCGCTAATAACTAATTTATGCTGAAGATTTTTATCATAATAAGGTAAGTCAGCATATTCTTTAATAATCGGGTAAATAATCTGGTAAAATTGGTTTAATTTATCCATTGTAAAATAACCTCCTTTTTTTCATCGAATACTAGCAATTTTATTAATTTTCTTTTTAACAAAATTTTGCCGATTGGTTCTTCAAAAATTTCTTCATAAACAGATAGTTTTATGGCTAAAAATAAAATTCTATCCTGTTTATTTTCTAATAAAATTTCATGATAAAGAATATACTGCCCTAGGGCATTTTCTAGGTCATTGACTTGAGATTTGCCGATAAAACTTTTGATTTCAACGGCAATTTTCTGGTTTTCTTTTTCTGCGGCGATTAATTTTTCTGCCCCTAAATCAACAAATACATCTTTTTTACCAATAGATAAAATGAGAGGGTCATCTGTAATTCTCCAACCATCTTTTATTAAAGCATTTTTAACCGTATTATGATAAATGTCTTTGGCTGGCATTGATTGACCTAATTTAATAGCTAAAATTCAAAAATAGTAATTAACTACTGATATTATAATCTGTTGCTATAAGTGGTCATTTTTATATCATTACCTTCTTGTTTTGTTGATCACCGCGTATCTGCGGTTATCTATAGACCCGGATTTTAAATCCCGGACCACATAGATAACCAAAAGGACAGAAAAGCGATTTTATTTAACTAATTTTTTCTAAATGGCGACTAGTTTTGGGAGGTAAGGGTAGATTTAAAGTATCATGAAAGTTTTTTTGGACCTTACAAGTTAAGCGAGGAGAGACTTGGCGCACAATTTGAGTTAACAGGCGATCGCCTGTTTTTTGAATTACTGAGTTAGCTAAACGATAAATAAACTGAGGAAAATAAACTGTTACCTCAAGATGTAGTTCCCACTTTACCTGAGTTACTTGATGGGGAAGGGATTTAGCTATTTTAGCAGGATATTTACCTAAGATAGCACTAGAATCTTCTAAGGCAATAGGACTTAACTCCATGCTTGCTTGATATTCTACTTCGTAGCCTGGAGGTTGATAACCCGGTACTTCTACTGAGTACATTAAATATTTTTGTTCTGGACTTACTTCAAATAACACGTTCATCTTTGGTTCTACTTCATAACCAAATGAACCAAAGCGACCCACAGTTATAGTATATCCATTTTCTTGGATTGGTTCAGCTTCCATAGGTTTAGCACATTCAATAAACCATTCTTGATGTTTATCTAAATATTTCCCTACTGCTGTTGGGGTATCATACATCTCCATATAACCCCAAAAACTAGTTTTAAATGTAAATGCTTGTTTCTCCTTAGTATCTTCGCTTGTTTCTTCCTTGGTGTTTTCCTTGATATCTTCCCTGGTGTCTAATACTTCTTTATTATCTGATACTTGGTTTTCAGTCAATTCTAATTGCTCATTGAGAGGATAAAATTCTTCTTTAGATTGATTTGATAAAGAGTGTAAGGACATAAAAGACTCACTTGATATAATTAGTTTATTCTAGTTAATTTTATAATTCCCATTTTGACGGTACAAAATTAACAAAATAGTGAAAACGGATAAATATTAAGATTTTGTGACATAGTTCTAGGTTTTTTGCTTAGCTTTATTTTTAACACAATTAAAGGTTATGTTGCAAAAAATATCAGTCGCGCTCGTAATATGTTAAGATATAGGAGCGTAACTGCTTTATTTAACTAACCTGATTGATGAATTCCAAATCTCCTTTCAAGTGGCGACATTTCCAAAAAGAGATAATCTTGCTTAATGTGCGTTGGTTTCTTCGCTATACCTATTCGCTATCGTGATTTGTCAGAGATTATGCTGGAGAGAGGTTTATCTGTTGACCCATCAACTATATGTCGATGGGTGCATACCTATGCCGTTGCTAGATTAGACTTTTTCCCTGAACTCATATCTTGCACCAAAACAAAAGTACAGAAATTGGCCGACAAGGGAGAATC
>NZ_JALKVM010000409.1:0-5456 GCF_057440575.1 Johannesbaptistia floridana | reverse complement strand
AAGCCTTTGTGTGGGCGCAAGCCTTTGTGTGGGCGCAAGCCTTTGTGTGGGCGCAAGCCTTTGTGTGGGCGCAAGCCTTTGTGTGGGCGCAAGCCTTTGTGTGGGCGCAAGCCTTTGTGTGGGCGCAAGCCTTTGTGTGGGCGCAAGCCTTTGTGTGGGCGCAAGCCTTTGTGTGGGCGCAAGCCTTGCGCCCCTACTACAAAATATAATTATTATCAATTAGCAACCGTAGTGGACTGTTTCAGTTAAAATAGGGCAATAGACAGGCTTAACTAAGGACATCAGTCTTATGAAGAGGTTGGCGAAATCAATTACCTAATGCACAGTTTTAGATGAAACGTTCCAGTAGGGTGCGAAGTGCGAAGTGTAACGCACCATATTTTTATATCACATCAAACATCTGATGGTTTGAGATGAGAAGGTTGAAAATAAAATAACCTCCCGTAAAGGGAGGTTAAAATCATATACTTATCTAACCAACAGGAGGTTAAACAAAAGCGAAACTATCAGCAGTAAGACTATCAGCATCTACATTATTAAGAACTGCCAAATCAGTATTTAAACCATTAATTACCGCATTACCATCTACAGAAGAGATATCTAAATCAGCAAAACTCAACTCAGTATTAGCAAAGCCAAGGACATCTTCTCCAGGAGTAAAGTCAGTAATCACATTAGCTTCACCTACTAACTCTTGAGTATCAGTAACCAACCAGAATTGATCAGCGCCATCTTCTCCAGTAACAACATTATTACCGTCACCATTACCCATAAAGAGTATATCATCACCGGAACCTGCAAGGATACGATTATTACTACCAGCAAAGAGTAAATCATCATCGCTACCTAAATCAATACGGTTGCCACCTGCGGCTAGAGATACATCAACTGTATCATCACCACTACCAGTAAAGAGATTTTGATCTTCTCCAATGAATCCTTTAGTCCCCAATACAGAGTCAAACTCGTCAGCATCACTAGAACCAGAAACAGTAGTAGGAACAAGTTCAGATTCACCACCATCAATACCATCGATACCTAAACGTTCATCTAAATCAAGAGTAATAGGTAATTCAATTTCGATGATTTCATTGTTATCGATATCTGGACCTCTGCCAATAGAAAAAGGATAGTTATTGTCATTGGCCACTAAGATGGTATTTTCATCAATAACTAAAACATCCTCGATAGTTACGAAGGGGAAGTCAAATTCAGTACTACCGTCACCATTGAGGTCGTTAGGATCTGCAATATCGAGTAAATCAACTACTAATTCTTTTTCTACAAAACCATCTTCATCTAAATTAGAGATATCGATTTTGAAGATTTTCTTAAATTCAGCATCTTCACCCTGTCCGCCATCACGTTCAATAACTAAGAATTCATTCTCATTGATGGGAGTAAAATCTCCTATAGCATGATTAGCTGCATCCATTTGATACAAGCCTGCTAAATCTTCAGCGAAGGTTTCTGTAGTTAAATCAAACTCGTAGATACGTAAAGAAGCTTCAGGATCTCCTGTTACAGTCCCCTCTAACATAGGATAGATAGTTTGGCGATCAGGACTAAAGGCCATTCCTTCAAAGCCGCGAGAACTAGATAAATTAGGCTCTTGACCCTCTTCTAAGAAGGGGTTATCAGGAGATATTACTAAATCTCCCGTTACAGATTCAACTACACCTACAGCAGTACCAGGGAAATCCGAGAAGAAACCGTCAAAACCAACCTCAATTAACTGTTCATACTCATCTTCAGGAGTTTGTGGAGTTCCATCAGCATTGAGAGTTAAGAAAATCTCTTCATCGCGTATAGTATAGGGATGTACCTGTAAACCTGCATCATGGGCATCTTCTACAAAGGATGTAATTTCACCAGTTAACTGAGTAGTAATTTCAGCATTACCATCGCCATCCCCATCTACAGGAGTATCTAAGGATTCCCTAAGTAAAATGTTATTTTTCCAAGGACCTGCACCTTCGGCGTAGTTATCACTCATCCACTCTAACACTTCAGGAGAGTCTATATCAGCATAGACAGTGCCATCAGTTAAGCCACCATCAGCTAAATTAACTAAATCGCCGTAGATTGCTTCTAAATCATTACCCTGTTCAACATTGTAACGAACGTCGTAGGGGGCAGAAAAAGGATCAGTAGGGTCTGCACTTTCAGTCGTATCACCGTATAACTGTACTAGGGGAATATCACCAATACCTTCTGCATCTAATAATCCTTGTAAATCAATGAGGTTTTCAATTTCAAAAGATTGAAGAAAGATGCGGTCAGGATCTGTAAATCCTTGGTTTACTAACTCCTCAACTACTTTTTCTTCTAAAGATAGTCCCTGGTTATCAAAGAAAGTAGGATGCTTGGTTTCAGGATAAATACCAATTTCTTTTCCAGTTTCTGCCTCTACTGCTTGTACTAAGTCAATAACCTCAGCAAAGGTAGGAATTTCATATAAACCGTTGAAAGACTGGTCACGATAAGGACGAGATTGTACTGCGCCTAATTGTTTGATTTCTTCAAGAGTAAAGTCTTCGGCGTAATAACCAGTGATTTCTACTCCATCAAGGATTTTAGTTGATTGACGGTCAGGGCCAAACACTTCAGCAACATTAGTCGTATCATCTAAAAGGGGCTCATGACGAGCAATTAAAACACCATCACTAGTAGTAACTAAGTCAGGTTCAATGAAATCTGCACCTAATTCAATTGCTAGTTCATAAGCTTCTAAAGTATGCTCTGGTAAAGTACCACTAGCGCCACGGTGGGCAATTACTAGGGGATCTTGACCGTTGAGGGTGTTTAAATTGGTGATGTTAGGGGTATCAAAAACTTCAAGTAACTCTCCCTCTCCGTTGAAGTGTAGTAAGAAGGGTCCAAACTCATCTCCAACCCAAATAGTGCCATCTTCTGCTAAAACGAAAGACTCAATATCAAAATCAGCACCAGTTAAAAGGCGATCGCTCGTTCCTTCGTTAACAATATCAAAAGGAACTATTTGATTAGGGTCTGATAGTTGAATAAAGTTTTCTACTTCTACAGTACCATCACCATTTTCAGAACCTGCGAAATTGGGATCAACTTGGTAGATTCTTAAGAGGTAATCAGCACTATTACTCTTACTACCAAATCCATTATCAGATAAGAACCAGAAACTATCTTCATCGGCAAATTGAACACCACTGAAGCCTTGAACAGGTTGACTATCAAAAGGAGTTTCCCGGTTATCAGTTTCTATAAAGTTACCGGAGGATGGACCTTCAGCGAAGGTATCAGCAGGCAATTCAGCGTAACCTACTAATTCAGACTCAGATACAGTCTGAGAGGCGATCGCCTCAAACATAGTTTCAACATTAGCCATTATTTTAATTTTAAAATGTAAAAATTTTTACCTTTCTCAATATAAAAGACTAAGGTTAAGATTTAGTAATCTTGAGTTTAAGCTTTGGTTAAACTCAGTAGAAGATGTGAGACTATCGGCGATCGCCAAACTCTGGAACAAAACAGAAAGTTTCGGAATTGTCAATAGCTTTGGGTAAAACTACCACATTTACTCAAATTTTAAAACCTTGGATAGACTCTCTCGACATTATGGTGTAAATTGAAGTAATAATACTTGATTCTCTGTTCTCTCCCTTCTTTTGCTATAGAACATAATCTACTACTTACAAGACAAAAACACATTTATATTTATTACATTAATTTAATTTGTAAAAATTTTCAGCTTTATTAATATAAAGGGTTAAAATTAAGATCAAAAAATATTAATTTTAAACTCACAGGTAAACATAATGATGACACAATTAGAGGGTTAGAAGGGAATGACGTCCTTAGAGGTAAAGCAGGAAACGATACCCTAAATGGAGGACCGGGAGGAGATCGCCTCACCGGTGGAGATGGCGCTGATACCTTTGTAGTCTTATCTGGGGAAGGTAAAGATATCATCAATGACTTTGTTCGAGGTGAAGATGTGTTGAGCAGCGACCTTGATTTTGCTTTTATCAACACTTTTGTAAATAATAGCGGCCTGAATCTTGTAGACAGCAATACTAATGCTATTTTCGCCGTCTTGAGAAATATCACTGAATTTACTCAAGATGATTATCTCCTTGATAATTCACAACCAGACATCGGTGAACCATCACTGATTGAAGGAACAGCCTTAAATGATACCCTCATAGGTACTGATGATAATGATACCATCAGAGGATTAGAAGGGAATGACGTCTTAAGAGGTGAACTCGGAGACGATATCCTAGAAGGAGGACCGGGAAGCGATCGCCTGTTAGGTGGAGATGGCGCCGATACCTTTGTGGTCTTATCTGGGGAAGGTAAAGATATCATCAATGACTTTGTTCGAGGTGAAGACCTCTTTAGCAGCGATCTTGATTTTGCTGAGCTAAACACTTTTGTAAATAATGGCAACCTGAATATTGTAGACAGCAATACTAATGCTATTTTCGCCGTCTTGAGAAATACCACTGAGTTTACTCAAACCGATTATATTCTTGTGGGCGATATGGCTTAGTTCCTGTTACAGGCTCTAGATTTGAGCTATAGCAAGCTCGCCAATAGATGTTGACAAAAATGATGAAAAGCCCCCCTTAGTAAGGGGGGTTGGGGGGATCTGTAAATATAAATATTGTTAACAGTACAACGCTCATTGCTATAGTTTAAAAGTTTCAGATTATTAGCCAAATAACTGCAAAGATCAAACCCGAGATTTTTGCAGTTATTTTTTAGTAACCTTTTAGTACAGCAGATCAACTTAAATAAATGTTATATTTTATACTTAATATCATCTACGTTTGATTAGTGATGATAAAATTAAATTAAAGTTAACCCCAAAAAAGTTGTTAACTTGATTAGTGTATGGTATCGCGCGACACAAAACCCTACATAAAACAACAGACAAATGAAAATGAGGATTGAGGAATTATGGCGACCTTTACAGTAGAAAGTTTAGCAGATTCCGGTAGTAATAGTTTACGAGAATTAATTGCGCAGGCCAATACAGCCACAGGACCAGATGTAATTAAATTTAATTCATCTTTAAACAATGGCACAATTTCCTTGGTGAGTGGGACATTAGCAGTAACTGATGAGTTAACGATAGACGCCTCAAGTTTAACAGAAGGAGTAACGATTCAGGGGAATGATACCTTTGGACTATTTAATGTAGAAGGAAGTAGTTTTACTATAGACAACTTGACTCTCACGGGAGGAAGTGCAAGTTTTTTAGGTGGTGCAATCAACTCTAATAATAATACAGTAATTAAGAACTCCACTATATCAAGTAATACGTCTGATTATATTGGAGGAGGTATTTATTCGGCTACTACAAACATAACCAATTCCACTATATCAGGTAACACGGCAGAGGATAGGGGTGGAGGTATCTTTTCTTACAGTGCAAGCATAACCAATTCCACCATATCAGGTAATACGGCAAA
>NZ_JALKVM010000408.1:0-43352 GCF_057440575.1 Johannesbaptistia floridana | reverse complement strand
GTTAGTATTTTTATATTTTAAAGAAGTGGACAAAGGCATTTTACAGCTAGTTCGGTAATTTTGCCAATTAGGTACCTTTTTCCCTTTTACTTTTTTAGTTTTAGCGTAAAATTTATTGGTTTGTTTAATTAGTTTTGTTTTACGTTTTAACCAAGTCTGTGCTGAAATTAATTTACCTTTTAGTTGTTTTATATAGTCTTTTCTAGATTCAATTGCTGAACCTACTTGTCCTTGGGCGTCTGCTATTATTCCATTGGCGTGACGCTTTAAAAGTTGGTATTTATTTTGTAAGTAACTGTTCCATTTTGATTGGTCAAACTTTACTTTATTTAACCATTTCTTAAAGAGGGGACAATAATAACCTAGACAATTTATTAAATGATTTACTGTTTCACAAACTGCTTCTCTATAAATAGGCTCATAAGCTGTTAAAAACATCTCAAAACTAGTAAAGCCCAAAGCATTTAACTCGTTTATTGGTGTTGGCAATGCTTTGACATAACTTAGGGTATTAGATTTTTTTATCACCATCATTAACAACTACTTAAGTATCAATATTATATCATTGCAAAGGACTCATGAGGTTGTACCTAACTCGGAGCCTCTCCTGCCTCATATCAAAGCACCAAAACAAAAGTACAGAAATTGGCCGACAAGGGAGAATCAATTTTTAAGCCTTTAGCATTAATTCTCTTACTCATTACTCATTACTTATTACTTCAAAACTCAACCCTCACCAGTAAATGAGTGATAAAGATGCAAGATCTGAGGTGCCTCCTGCCTCAAAAGGATAACCTTTGTACCTCACAAGAATGGGAACTGCCATATATCATTGCTAAACAATAGTAGGTCTATATTTTCTCTAATAGCGCACTAAACGACTTATAATCAAGGGGAAAACACAGTAATTATCTCTCAATTATCCCTTTGTCCCTAATTGTCAACCAACTAAAACTTACCCATTATGGCTATTTAGCTAATCAAATGAGCAAGTTTTAGCAGTAATGAGTAAATATTTTTCAACTGTATTTAGCCCTTTAAAACAGCGAAACCATCATTAGTTTTACAACCTCTAGCGAATTCATCAATCGCTGTTTTGAGATATTCATCTATACTCAACCAATCGCGAAGGAAATCAAACAATCCCCAACTACGTTGATCATAGTGTAATTTCAGCAAAAAGCGTAACAGATAGCGTAGGGGTTGTTCACTATCTCGGGGACTATATTGGGCATCGTGACGAAGTTTACGAAAATAAAAATGAGGTAAATAATTATCATCAACTTCCAAACGAGAGAAAACCACACTACCCACAGTTTGAACAGGAGTAACTACACTAGCTATATAGGGACTTAACTGTTCAGAATTAAAATAATTAATCAAATTCCCATATTCTTGCTTAACGCGATTTATTAACTCTAGTTTAGTTTTCTTATCTCTAAGTAAATACTTTTCACACTTAACTGGAGCAAAAATCACCAAGCGAGGAGAATCCAAATCTTGATAAGCTTGCTTAATTAAATCAGTAATTTGTTGAGGTCGATTAATTCTCTCATGATACTTGCCCCTTTGTTCCATCAAAGCTGGGGCATCAATAGCGATTAAAACAGCTACAGAATTGTGTAATAAATCCTTAACAAATTCTTTTTCCTGGGGAATTGCCTTCGTGGCATGATAACCGCCTGGATAATCCCGAAAGTGCAACTCCAAAGAAGGAGTACGACCTTTTTTACCGATACCAAATACAAAAGAACGTAAAGATTCAGGACCTGCGGGAGCTTCTGTTCCAGTAATTCCCCTTCTATCTTTTGCTTCAAATACATCTAGCATAGTCTTAAGTTCTACGAGGCGGTCTTGTAGAATTGCCGAACTCTCCTCATCAGGACTTAACTGTAAATCAGTCAGTCCAATATTACTCTCAAACTGTTCATACATCGCCGTTAACAGAGTAGTTTTACCCACTCCACTAGGTCCTAGCATTGTAATATCAAGTTTATTCATACTTCCCTCAAGTTATTTATATTCAAAGGCAAAAAACTCAGCAAATGCAATTGATTAGCTACAGTTACTTCCTTTATCAAGTCTAACCATTCTCGTCTAGTTCGAGTTTGAGCGCCTAACTGGGCGAATTCTGAAGACCACACTTCACCACGCATCTCCTCAAGAAAAATACGCCATTCACTCTTTACTCCTTCAGCGCGGAGTACCCGATCTAAAAATTCTTCAACAATGGCAAAAGCCGCTTGACTTGGTTCTGCTAGTAAATCATCTAAAGCAGTTTGACAATTATACACTGCTTCTGCTTGGAGAGATTGTAAACAAGTCAATACTTCTGTGGCTGAGGGATTAGTAGACAATTGCAAAGAAGTTAAATTGGGGGTCAAATCATCGAGATGAACCCGAATACGATGTTGAATCATACCACGATAGGCGAGATTAAATTCTGCAAGAGTTTGAAAGCCAAATTTGAGACTAGTTAAATCTTCAGGTATTTGATTGACTATCTCTTTGAGAAAACTAGATCCTGTGGCAGAACTCAAGTTACCCAAACGCGCCTTGGTAATTAACACCTCAGCTACTTCAGATTTTACTTTTTCTAAGCCCTTTTTTAAACCGTCATCAAGCAGTAAAAAATGTTGAGATAGATGGGCGCGAATTTCATTTAAGTATTCATAGTAGGCGTTGGGATAACCTCCTAAACGTTTACGTCTTGTTTCTATTGCTGCTTCTTTTGGTATACCCGTATCTTCTTGACAAGCTTTGATTGCTGCTTCTACTTGTTCTTTGAAGTCAAAATCTTCCCAATCTCTTTGTTCTCGAAGTTTTTCTAATAAATCTTCTAAATTAGTCGTTAATTCATCCCAGAGTTCTTCAAAGAGTTTTTCAAATAGAGGAAACCAATTATTACCCATAGCCACTAGTTTAACAGCTTGTTGGGCTTTGGTTAGTTCCCCACTAATTCTCTGTTGAATTTCCCTAAGGCGTTCTTGACAAGCCTGGGTGTATTCTTGATCTAAACTAGTGATATTTTTAGTTAGGTAACTCAATACTGGATCTAAAATTTTGCTCCTTGCTTCTTCTGGATTGGCGCAATTAGCGATGAAACAATCACTGAAGTAGAGATGCTTCTCTTGATAGGAATTAGCTAAATCTTGACAATAAACTAAATTATCTTTAATGGGAGAATTAGAGTTAGTACGATTGAGAACTAAAAAAGACCATTTAGCTAAGGGCAAATCTCTCAAAGCTTGATTAGCAATATCATATAGTTGTACATCTACATCTGCCCAATAATCCCGAGGTGGCCGCGGCATTCGTATAAATAACACTAAATCTACATCTTTGCCTAGAATTTCAATCAGTCTTTCTGGGTCTCCTAAGCCTGTATCCCCTAATCCTGGCATATCTACTAAAGCTATTTTTCCTAAATCTTCGTTAGGAAAAGCACAGACTATTTTTGCTTCTTTCGCCGCTAGGTAGTTATGGTAGGATCTTTGACCATCTATAGTGTCTTGGGCGATATATTCTCTGATTTCTGTTTTTTTGAGACGTTTTGGGGAGGTTTCAGTAAAAAAATGGCGATAGTTGGGAAGTTGATCATAATATTGCCTAAGATGTTCGTACATCGCTCCGTATACGGCGTTTTTGGCTAATTCTGGGGGTAACTCCGGCAGGGGTTCACTCCCAAAGGTTGCTAAATTTATGGGCTTGGCGCCTAGTTGTAGTTTTTCATAGTAAGGAACAATAACTTCATTTAAAAAAGATATTTCTGAGTGGAACCAAACTTCAGCGTAGGTTTCGATATTTGGGTTATGGTGAATTGTACTACGTACACCAGTACAGTGTTGGCGATCGCCTGTGGGAATTTCGGCGCTACTCAACCCTGATAATGTTTGTAATAGTTGGCTTTTTCCCTGTCCAGCTCGTCCTATAACGCCAATATTTAGGGTTTGGCGTTGAAAACGAGCTTTTAGCTGTCCTAAGGTAGCAATTTCTTTTTCTAGTTGATGCTGGGGCGTCTGATAATCTATTTCTTCTAAATAGCCCCTAATTTTCTCATCTTCAATTTTAGTGAGGAGTTGCTGTCTATATTGCTCGATTTCAGCTAGTTTAGCTAGGAGTAATTTACTGTTTTTCTCCACCTCAGCTATGTTCTCGGCTAAGGGTAAACGCTGGGCGATAATTTGGCTTATTTTACTTTCGGTAAGTTGAACAATCATGATGAGAATCTGAGTTTATTTATTTTATCCCCAACTCAAAGGAGATGGGGCAGTGATTACTATAAAATTATTCTCGATTTGAGGACAATTTATTTAATTTGATGGAAATGGTGTTAGATCTAAATATTGATAACCTTGGAAAAATTGCTTTAATCGTTTGGCTATTTTGACTACCCCTTGGTCAACATTTGACTCAATATTCAGGGGAATAACTGGGTCATGGAGAGATAAACGCAAGAGAAACCAGCCATTTTCTGCGGGAGATTGACAAGATACTCTCACCCCCTCGTAATTATTGGGAACAATTAACCAATCTTCTTGAGTTTGAGCAAATTCCTCTAACTTGGTAATGACTTGATTTCCATAATCTTTGAAATCCTCTGTGTTGATTTTCAGGCGAAACTCCTCACTTTCTGCTGGTTCTTGTAAATTACTAATTAAATCTGTAAGTAATTGGCCTTTTACTTTTAATTGTGCTAGTTTTATTAAGATTAAAGTAACTAAATAGGCCCCATCATCTAAGAAATGATTTTCACGACAAGCACCATGACCAGATGTTTCAATTGCCAACCAGGATTCTTGTCCCGTTTCATTTAAACGAACTGCTTCATTAATAACATTTTTATAACCTCTTTTGAATCGATGGTGTAGTCCTCCTAAATCTTTCTCAATAAAGCTTGTTAAACCATCAGAAGTTATGGAATCAGTAACAATGGTGGAGCCTGGGTGCTCCTGTAAAACTATAGCACCAATTAAAGCAATTAAACGATTGCGATTGAGTTCTTTGCCTGTATGGTCTACAGCAGCTCCCCTATCTACATCTGTATCAAAGATAATTCCTAAATCTGCTTGCTGTCTATTGACCGCTTCACAGATAGCCGCCATTGCTTCTTTGTTTTCGGGATTGGGAATATGATTGGGAAAATTACCATCGGGTTCTAAAAATTGACTTCCGGTGGTATCGGCGCCTAGGGGTTGAAGAACTTTGTCTACATAAAAACCACCGCCACCATTACCGGCATCGACAACAATTTTTAATCCCTGTAGGGGTAGCTCAAAATTAGTAGGATGATTAACTTGTTTACGAACTTTTTCTACTAGTTGAGAGGCATATACAGACATAAAATCTTGAGAAGCGATTTCCCCTGGGGTAGTAGTAGTAAATTGATTTTTTTCAGCTAACTCCAGTATCGCTTTAATATCAGGTTTATCTAAACCCCCGGCTTTAGTAAAAAATTTTAAGCCATTACGATTAAATGGTAGGTGTGAAGCTGTAAGCATAATTGCTCCGTCACAGTTAAAACCCTCGGTAATTGTACTCATAAACATAGCGGGTGTGGAAGCTAGACCAAAATCATAAACTCGACAACCGCTACTAGCAATACCCTCGGCTACTGCTTTACTCAAAGCTTCACCTGAAAGACGACTATCCCGTCCTAATGATATAATCAGTGAGGTGGGTGCTTGGCTTAACTTGGTTGCCAACCACTGCACAAAGGCTTTACCGAGAATTTCTGCTATTTCTGCGGTTAGGTTAACTGTTTCTCCAGGAATACCCTCTAAAGCGACACCGCGAATATCTGAACCGTTTTGTAATTTACTCCAGTTATAATTTTCCATAATATGTTTAAAAAGCTACTACTTGTTTAGTCATCCTAGCTTAAAAATTCCTAGACTTAACTTTTTGTTTATCTTAAATGTGAGCATTCATCACTGGTTATAGCGCCAGCAAAAGCGAGTGATGAATGCTCACCAACATATAGACATATTGAGTGAAACTATGATAAGATAGATTTAAGCTTAGTAATCAGCATAAATAAATGATTGTCTACGAGTTCCGTGTTAAAGCCAACAAAACTCAATATCAAGCTATTGACGAAGCTATTCGGATAGGTCAATTCATTCAAAATAAAGCGTTGCGCTACTGGCTGGATAACGAAAAGGTTAATAACGAAAAGGTTAATAACGAAAAGGTTAATAACGAAAAGGTTAATAACGAAAAGGTTAATAAAAAGGTTAATAAGTATGACTTAAATAAGCAGTGTTCTGTTTTAGCTAAAGAATTTGACTTTGCCGACAAACTTAACTCAATGGCTAGACAATCAAGTGCTGAACGTACATGGTCTGCTATATCCAGGTTTTACGACAACTGTAAAAAGAAGATAAAAGGTAAAAAAGGCTTCCCTCGGTTTAAGAAAAATTGCCGTTCCGTAGAGTATAAAACTACGGGATGGAAATTAGATGAAAAAGCTAACCGCAAAGCAATAACCATAACCGATAAAACAGGTATAGGTAGACTTAAACTAAAGGGCACTCATGATTTATGCTTTTATGACTTAAAACAAATAAAAAGAGTAAGATTAGTAAGACGCTCGGACGGCTACTATTGCCAGTTTGGTATATCTGTAGATGCTAAGATTGAAAATCCTGTGACTAATAGCAATGTTGGTTTAGATATGGGATTGAATGACTTCTATACTGATTCTTACGGTCACAAAGAAGATAATCCTAGATTCTACAGAAAGGGAGAAAAGAAACTTAGCCGCTTACAGAAAAAAGTAAGCAAAAAGTTAAAAAAAGGGCAAAAGCAATCCAACAACTACAAGAAAGCTAAACAGAAATTAGCCAAAGCTCATTTAAAAATAAGTAGGCAACGCAAAGACCATGCTATCAAACTGGCAAGGTGCGTAGTCCTCTCTAACGATGTGGTAGCCTACGAAGATTTAAAAGTGCGCAACATGGTGAAAAACCATAAACTAGCCAAATCCATAAATGATGCAGGCTGGTATCAGTTTAGGCAGTGGCTAGAGTATTTTGGAGAAAAGTTTGGCAAAATAACAGTAGGAGTACCTCCTCACTTTACTAGTCATACTAGTCAAAAATGTTCTAATTGTGGGGAGGTGGTCAAAAAATCTCTATCAACAAGAACACATAAGTGTATCCATTGCGGATATGTAGCCGACAGAGATGAGAACGCGGCGATAAATATATTAAAAATTGGATTAAGTACGGTAGGGCATACCGGAACTAAAGCTTGTGGAGAGGAAACCTCTACTTTGGTTGACGAAAGTCAACCAAAGCAAGTATCCTCTGTGAAGCAAGAATCTCCCACTAAACCCCTTGCAGGTTAGTGGTGAGAGTGTCAAGTTTAGTCTATTTATACTGTGAAAATCAAATGTTCCATAGATTCAATATACGTCCAGTTGTTGCTTTAATTTTAGTGTTAGTAACTAGTTTGTTAGTAAGTTGTAGTAGTGCTAAGGTGAGTACTCCACCTCCTACTTACACACCAGAGAAAATTGCGGAAATTCAGAAATTTGTTACTCCCCTAAAATCAGCCCGCGCAGAAATGACCAGATTAGGAGGCTTAATTCAAGAGGAAAACTGGGTAGATACCAAAAGTCTAATTCATGGACCTTTAGGTGATTTACGTCGAGATATGAGTTATCTAAGCCGTCAATTACTACCTAAAGACCAAAAACAAGCTACTACTCTAATTAGAGATTTGTTTACTGATTTAGAAGAATTAGATGCTGAAGCTAAAGTTCAAAACTATAGTTTAGCAGTACAAAGATATAATGATGCCGTCAGAGATTTTGATGCTTTCTTAGAATTGATTCCTGAAGGCGACACTGAGACAACTACTTAGTATTAAGTATTAGGATTAAGTATTAGGGCAAAGCAATAGTTTTTTGCCCTAGATATTTTTCACAGGAGTTGGGGTGAAATGACCCATGTAGCAATAGTTGGTTGTGGTGTAGTTGGGGCGGCTATAGCCTATGAATTGAGCAAACTAGAGGGGTTGTCTGTTACTCTTTTTGACGCCAATCAGCCGGCCTCCGGCGCTAGTGGCGCTGCTTTAGGAATTATGATGGCCGTTATTAGTCATAAATTCAAGGGACGGTCTTGGCAATTACGATCTAATAGTTTACAAAGATACGATTCTCTGATTTCAGAGTTAGAGACACTTACTAAGATTAATATTCCCTACAATCGTCAAGGTATTTTGAAACTAACTTCTGAAACTACAGATTTAGAGAAGTGGCAAAAACTGCAAAAAATTAGATTAGACCAAGGTTTAAATTTAGAAATTTGGTCTCTAGAAAAACTTAAAAATCTCTGTCCCTATTTAGATTTAGAGCAAAATCACATCAAAGCTGCACTTTATTCACCCTCTGATAGACAAGTTAATCCTACTATTTTGACTCAGGCTTTAGTGGCGGCTAGTGTAAAACAGGGAGTTAATTGTCAATTTGGGGTAAAGGTAGAGGAAATCATTTCTACACAACTGAGAACTAACCAAGGGGATTTCTCTGCTGATTGGATTGTTATTGCCGCAGGGATTGGTTCTGATCCTTTGATAAACTCTATCAAGATTAGTCCAGTGTTAGGTCAAGCAATACAAATTAAACTTGATGCCAATCTAGGTGACAGTAGCTTTCAACCAATTATTACCTTTGATGATGTGCATTTAGTTCCTCTTGGTAATTTAGAATATTGGATAGGTGCTACGGTAGAATTTACGGGAGATAATCAAGAGTTATTACCCGATAATCATCTTTTAGAAATAGTAAAAAATAGAGCGATCGCCTTTTGTCCTGCTTTAGCTGGTGGTAAAATTATGAATACTTGGTTTGGTTTGCGTCCTCGTCCTGAAGGGCAACCTGCCCCTATTCTTCAACCTTTGTCTGGTAATAATCAGGTAATTGTGGCCACTGGTCACTATCGTAACGGCGTTTTACTAGCACCGGCTACAGCAGAGGCGGTTAAAGAACTTTTGGGTGTAAATTAATTCAGCTATTTACGTTCATGAAATTCAATGACATTTTCACGAATCGTTAAATCATAATTCCCATAAAAATCTTGTCCCAACAGTCCTATTGGAACATGGGGAGATACCATAACTAGGATATCATTAGCTGTAAGACCGCCTGCTGTCATAGATTTTATTCTAGCAAGAGGCGCTGTAACTATTCCTCCTGCTGTAGATACTCTAGTTGTTCCTTCTGGTTCAAGGTTGAGAGTATCCGCCATCTCAGGAGTTAAGACAGTACCACTAGCGCCTGTATCTAAAAACATTTCAAAAGTATATGAGCCATTAAAAATTACATCAACAACAACTAGGTTTGATTCTCGACGCTTAATGGGAATACTGAAAAAACCAGGATTAGAACTATTAGGACTTTGTGAATTATTATCGGGACAAAGATCCCCAAGACTAACGGGATTTCCATTAGCATCTAGCATGAAACAATCACTTTGTTCTTGAGAATGAGAGCTAAAGGAGGTGAGTATGACTCCCGTAGTAACTACAATAGCTGTTAATAGTTGAGACTTCATGAAATTAATCAACAATATTATATTTTTATTTTAACAAAAGAAAATAGAGTGAACTACCTAAACTGAATCTGAGATGCTCGTTTAGACTTACTACCCAAGATATAGATTAGTCTCACACCAAAGCATCTATACCTCAGATCTTGCCTCTTTATCCAAAGTTACTTGTGGATGAATCATGAGTAATGAGTCTTGGAGTAATGAGTTAAAGAATTAATGCTAAAAGCTTAAAAATTGGTTGACCTTTGCAAGATCTTAGTAGGGTAAAGATAAATGAACTTTTTCTGAGGTTAATTTAGTACATAAGTACTGGTGGAAGATGTGAGTTAGTGATAAATTTCTTGGTAAGTACAATATAGATAAGATTTAATCTGGTAGTTTTTAGCTCTTCTTTTTATAATAGTAAGGTTAATGTTAAAGAAAAAAAAGAGGTTAGAGCAAAAATGGGGCGTAAATGTCATCTTACTGGAAAAAAAGCTAATAATGCTTTTGCGGTATCTCACTCTCATCGCCGAACTAAAAAACTACAACAAGCTAACTTACAGTGGAAGAGAATCTGGTGGCCTGAAGGTAATCGTTGGGTAAAATTAAGACTTTCTACCAAAGCTATTAAAACTTTAAACAATAAAGGTTTACAAGCTATGGCTAAAGAAGCAGGTCTTAATCTCAATAATTATTAAAAAACGGCAGAAAATTGCTGACGCTTTTAAGTTTAGGGATAAAAGTTGAGTGAGGCAATCCAAACGCTGACTTCCTCCTGTAATCCCAGGAATAGTTGGCGTTTTTGAGTAGAGGAATTTTTTCTCCTTATAGCGCTACGTCCAGGAAACAGGGGACTCCAGAACAGGCAAGAGTTAGACAATACTGGGGTTTCACGACTTTTATCTGTCAAAATCCCTGGGTTGTAATGCTATATGTAGCATGCAATTCAGTAGATATACTGAGTTTTGACCCAGCAAAAAAGCCATATTTAACAAATATTTCTGATAAATCAAGATATTAGAGTCAGTAGATTTTCTGTGGCGACTTGGCTTAGAAACTGTTATTAAAGAAGTAGAAGTAGAGTAACTTTTAAGTAACAAAAATCTAAAATTTACGAAATTTTAGCGGAGAAAGATCATGAGTGGGCCCAAAAAACCCAATTTAATTAATAGATTACTTATGGGAACTAAAAAAAGGAACAGAAAAGGTGAGAAAAGTCAGTCTACTAGTAAATTTACTAGTAAATTTACTAGTAAACTGATTGAAATTTTACTATTGCCCTGGCAAATAATTAAACTAACTCTCACAGAAATTACAATTAAAGTTTCAAGAAGTATAAAAAGATGGCGAAGGGGAAGAAATCCCTTCCCGGGATTTAAAATCCCAGGTTTCAGTCAGTATTGGTTGTTAAAGAGTAGAGGAGTTTCTAACTCAGGATTTCTCTTACCAATGGTAGCGATATTATTGGTAGTATTTTCTTTGGTAGTGGGAGCTTTGTTTTTGCAATCGGTCAATCGAACTACAGAAGTAGCATCAGAGAGAAACGAGCAAGTAGTTTATAATTCGGCTACGGTAGCGATAGATCGCGCTAAAGCTAAAATAGAATATATGTTTAATCAAGATCCTCGTTGGCCTAGAGGGTTACCTGGAGATCAATACATAGAATACATTATGCTGAACGGCGATCCAGTAAATACACCACCTCTGGTTAAGCCAATTGATATAGATCTTAGTAAAAGTGGGTTTCAAGATCCCTACACATTTCCAGATGAAACTCGCCTAGATATCAATAATGATGGTCAAGTAGATAATGCTTGGTCATTTGTTACTGATAGTGACGGCGATGCAGACCTCACTGATGTGGATAATGATGGAGATTTAAGAGAAGATGGAGATATATCCACAGTAGCCTATACAATTCTCACTAGAGTACAAGATAATACGGGGACAATAACAAGAGCTGATCCAGACGCTACCAAAGCTCCAGAGTTGATAGTGAGAAATGGGCCGATTAATATGACTCAAGCAAGTAGTGTGGCTTGTATTCAACCAATTAACAGTGATGAAGGATGGGATGTAATTACTGGTGCCACAGTACGCCGAGCCTTCCAAACTTTTGCAGTAGTCGTAGAAGACAAAGGTACTCAGCGTAACATAGCTACCTTAGAAATGCAGCAGGATCGGCAAGCAGACAAAGGGAATAAATGGGGAGCTTGGTTCCGTAATGACTTAGAGATTTTTCCAGGTCCAGGCTTTAGATGGAATGGAGCAATTCATACAGAAGGAAATTTGATAATTGGGGATAGCGCTCAATTTGAATCGTTTTTGATTAGTGCTCCTGATTCCTGCTTATTTGCCCGGGAAAATTCAGAAATAACCATAGGAGGTAATACTGATGAGACTACCCCTCCATTTTTAGGACAATTTATCAGAGGGTCTCTGAAGAAGAATTCTTATACTGGTGCTTCTACAATTCATGTTCATAAAGCTAATGGTCCTTCCGCAGGAGATAAATATAGGGTAGATGATAGTGCCCACATAGATTCAATCGGGTCAAGTCCTCCACCACCAGAGGCAATATCTTTAGATCCAGTGGTTCTATTCATATCGGACGAAGATAAATCCCGTAATCCAACAGATCCAGAAAATGCAGCAGTAAGAGATAATACCTGGAAAAACCAACCCCTATTTAGAGAAGGAAGAGTATTTAATCGTTCGTCCCAAGCTCCCTACATTGACGATACCTATCGAGCTGATGATCGCTATGGACCTAATCCAAGATATACTCAGTTAATTGATTTAAATGGGAAGAAAAGTGGTCAGAAAATTTTGAATAATGACCCGAATTCCAATGAATTATTAGGTCTCAATGCAATAAATGCAGAATCAAGTGGATTAGATGGTTACTGGGAAAGACGCTCGCGGCTCGAAGGTTTGACAATCATCGTAGGACAAAGATTAGAGTTAGGAAATACCTACGGTTGGGAAGGTGATCAGGATCCTCTATATCCACAAGAGCCAGGTTACTGTCGTAATAATATTGGGTGTCACGAACAAAAACAGTGGCAAACCTTGCGAGATAATTTAGCCGCGGTACAATCAACTATAGTCTATCACAATAGACGTAACGCAAGCGGTGATACAATTTTGGCGGATTTTCCCCTAGCTTGTTTAGCGACAACTGCACACCCAGGGACAAGAATAAATAGGGCGATAAGTGCTACGCGAGGAACTACAGGGAAGAGTATAACATTCAGAAACCTACGAGGTAACATAAATACTAACTTTCTGACAGGTGAAGGGACGAATGGTTGGGAATTTCCCCCTCCAGCTAACGCGGTGACTGATTCAGGATTCAGACCAGAACTAGCGTCGGTAACTCCCTTAAGAACAGCATTAAGAAACTTAGCTAACTTCGCAGGAGATCCATACGGTGCTTTTCCTCCCACTCAAGATAGTGATGATGGAAACAACAGTAATGATGTAATACCAGCTATTGGACCTGTGGTGCATCCTTATCCCATGTTTACTATGTGGGGAGATTATTCCAACCTCCGTAGAGCTATGGATGAGATAGATAGAGGTGTTAGATACGAAAATTTAAGTATCGCCGATAAAGCAACTATCCAAACAGCAAGCTGTACCTTAGGGATGTTAGCTTACAACTTAGATACTGTCGAATCCTTTAACTATACTCAATCGGCAAACCGAGCAGCTATTCTTGACTTAGTGAGAGCGCTAAATGACAGAATTTCAGTTCTAGACTACATTGATGGCTTACCAGGCGGCAGAAGTGCAGCAACAGCAGAAGATTATATTGAGGCGTTGAGAACTTTTCAGCCAACCACAACAGTAAGCGGCAACAGTAAAACTAATGGTCAATTAGCAGAAGTTGCTGAAGCAATTTACTGGAAAGAACAGGTAACTCGCGATCGCCGCTTTGGTTTCTATAACTATAGATCTCCTGATGGAGCAGCTCCTCTCACAGGCTGGTCTTCAACTACTGAAGCAGTAAACTTTGACCCAGCAGAAAACGGTTACTTCGGCCTCGATCCTAATATTGATGCCAACAGAATTCAAAGATTGGCCCGTAGACTCGGACCTTCGGGGCCAAAATTTCCGGCTTTGTTCTATATATTCCCGATATATAGACACAATCATAATGCTACCAATACCGGTATTCCTCTACCTTTAGGTGTCGCTGATATTACTCAACCAAGCACTGAACCATATATTAACGACGGGGTTAATTATGTAGCTAGAATCAACAATGGTGTTAATTACATTCCAGTTAGTCCAAGTAGTATAAGACTTCAGCCTAAGACCCGCGATAGATGGATTCTCCCCTACACTACCAACTCAACAGACCGGGTTAACATCATTAGAGACTTTGTAGGTTTTAGCGTTCCTATTCCGGGAGATAGTGGTACTGAAACAGTTATAGGAATATCTCTACTTGACAAAGGCTTCTTTAATGGGAGAGAAATGATGACAGTACGAGGCTTAGATCTAGATTTAGATTTACTACGTAATGACGAAATCATTGATTCGAGTGGCAATAGTTTCAGAGAAAAATGGCTGCCCTACAGTGGGATCGTCTACGCCTTCCGAGAAGATGCAGTAAGAGAAGATGCTATCGCTCGTCCCACAGCTCCTGGTGGAAATATTTTTAACTGTGGAACCGCAACGGACATAATAGAGCCAAGATGTAGGATGGATGCCGTTAGTACTAACCCATCTGATCCTCCTACAAATTCAGCTAATGGAGTTAGCACTAAACCAGTAGACTTCTATGCAGACCCAGATCGACGGCCCCACGGATTCCGACTGAGAAATGGTGAAGATTTACGACGTCCAGGGGCCCCATCCAATTTACAATTCAGAGGATTATCTTTCATTAGTGATAACCCTGTTTATATTGTCGGTGACAATGCTGCCTTTAATCTACACGCTGATGTTACAACTGGAGCGATGATAGAAGAGTTTACACAACTCTTAGATAGCAATTGGACGAATTTCTACACTCGCACCACCTTGAACCCAAATTTTGCTAAAGCTAACGATAAATGGCGACCAGCAGAAATTATTGCTGATGCTATCACTATAGTTTCTGATAACTTTGTAGACGGCAGTATAGCTGAGGGTATTCGACAAAGGGACGTATCAGGACAAAGATCTTCCTACCGTACTCTCAATGCTCCCAGAGAGCCAGATCGAATGTGGCTCAGAGAAGATGGTTCTGTATCTGATTACAATACTGACGATGATTATGACATTCCCATCAAAATCTCCCGTAATGGCTATCCCCTCTATTGTGTAGAACCAGGGAATGAGGATACAAATATTCCTGAAGATCTGATTCCCAACAGTTGCTTGCGCAACGGTTACGAGCCTCAAGAATATGGCTTAGAAAGGGAGGCTGCACCCAAGGGCTATAGTCGTAGTGCAAATCGCAGCTACGAAAATTTTGATACAGGTAAAGAGAGAATCAATGCACAAAATAATACTCGCATCAACGCTACTATAGTTAGCGGTTTAGTTCCTTCCCGCGCTCGACAATCCTACGGTGGTTTACATAACTTCCCTCGCTTTATAGAAAATTGGGGCGGCGATAACCTGTATATTTCTGGAGCTTTGATTCAATTAAAGTTTAGTGTTTATGCCACTGCTCCCTTTGACCAAGATAGTTGGCATCCAAGACAAAGTCCCGCAGCAAAAGAGCCAATTAATTACTATGGTGCTCCTACAAGACGCTGGGGTTACGATGTAGGATTGCAATACTCACCCTCTGGACCAGTAGCTAGTCGCTTTATTACTCCAAGTAATACCAGAAGTGAATTTTACCGGGAACCTCCAGCAAATGATCCCTATATATGTGCCCTGCGCACAGCCAAACTAGCTAACCGTAATTCAGCAAACATAGATCCCAATACTGGAGACTGTTAATATCAAAAAGTTACTGTGAGGAAAATAAAGATGCAAAAATTCTTGTTGATTTGGTTAAACTTAAGGCAATCACCTCGCACCCCCCTCCGGGGGCGATCCCACTCAGAATCAGGTTTAACCTTAATGGAGAGTATTGTTGTAATTGCTATCATCAGCATAATGGCAGCTCTAACTACTCCCCCTCTGATTCTAGCTATGGCCAGTCGGATTCAGACTCGTCGTACCGAGATGGCTATGGATCTTGCCCAAAAAGAAATTGAACGTGTTCGTCTGATTGTAGATCGTGGTGACTACACCTACTCAAGTATACCGGGAGTAGGAGAAAATAGCGCAGGTACTGCAATTAGGGATATAAAAGAGCTTCCCACGGTAGCCCCCCCGAACAGAATTGTCCTGCTACCTCCTTGTGGTGTACCAATTCAATCTCCTTGTCAAACAGGCCCCCAACACGATAGGGCTTGGTGGTCAGAATCAGGGGAGTTTTTTATCCAAGCCTTCCGAGATATTGGTGTAGATTTAAATCCACCTACTGGCGCTCCTGTTGCCTTTCGTATGGGTGTTAGAGTTTATTCCAAAGCTGCTGAAGAAGATCTCAATCAATTACAAACTCAAATTGCTCCATTGTACCTAACTCAAGGAGCAGGAGAAAGAGCCAAAGTTAGACACAATGGTACTTTCATTACTGCTAAAAATCGTCAGTTTCCTCTAGCGGTAGTTTATGCCGATATGGTGAGAGGGGATTTGGTTGGTACTTTAGAACAATATCGACGATTATTAGAATAACAATATAGAGGGGGAAGAAAGTAAAATGTCCAGAAAGATTAATAAACCTGGAATTTTATGGTGGGTATTGCGGCTAAAGCAAGATAAATATCACCAAAATGCTGGGTTTTCCATCGTTGAGAAAATAGTCAGCTTAGTAATCGCTTCGATTATCACCACTGGTTTAGTTACTATGATTAGTCAACTGGTGCAATATAATCAAAGGGAATCAGCATTTATAGCTACTGAAACTGAAACACAAAAAGCGCTAAACTATATAACAGAAGATTTACGAGAGGCTGTCTACGTTTATCCAGAACATACAAGCACCTTACTAAGTGGGTTACCTAATTTTAGTAATCTTCCCGGTTTAGGTCCCAATACTGAACCCATTCTTATTTTTTGGCGCACAAAAACTATTCCTGAAGATACTCTACCACCAGGTTGTACAACAGGTAATGGGTTTATTTTACCTGAAGAGATAGCTGAATGTAATCTTTTGCTTAATCAGCGTACTATGTACGTCTTAGTAGCTTATTTACAAACCACAGATCCAGATCCCAAGTGGAAAGGAAAATCAAGGATTGTTCGTTATGCTTTACCTAAGTATATAGATCCAAGATTTCTAACTCGTCCTACAGGATATGTTGACCCAGGTAGATTTAATAATTTTGTTACTTGGCCAGAGGATAAGGATGGAATTAATCAGCAAACTGCTGGAATTACAGCCGGTAGACCTAACCCTAATGGTTTTTCACAGCCTAAACCTCAAGTTTTAGCTGATTTTATTGATAGTCCTGACCGCAGTCAATTTCAAGACGCCAGTAACCCCGATTTACCTCTTAGACCTTTTGACTGTGATCAAGGCTATTTACGCACTCCTAGAACTTTTAGTGCCCATAATAGCTTCTTTACCTGTATTAGAGATACCGCAGCAGAACTAGGCACTAATCAAGATATCATTGTGTATTTACGAGGTAACGCTCAAGGAAGAAATGATCTTACTAAAACTACTGAATATATACCAGCTTTAGAAGCCCAAGTAACTCTTAGAGGAGTTATTGATAAGTTTGATTAAAACAAAAACAATGAATATTAAACCTAAATTTCTCTCACCCAAGTCCTCAGGATATACTTTAATTGAAGTGTTAGCTGTAGTAGCTATTGCTTCAGTTGCCCTCGCCATAACTATACCTGGTCTTTTAGTTTTTGTTCAACGTGAAAAATTGAGTACTGCTAGACAAGAATTATATCAGGCAATTCTTAGTACTCAATCTGAGGCAGCCCGACGTAAGCAAAACTGGCAAATATCCATGAGAGAAACTAGTGATGGGGTATTGTGGGCTAAACATCTGGCTTCCACTCCCGTTAATGCAGTCTCTTGGAATAATCTTGGTAAAAATATCGAAATAGACGATATGAATTCTGATTCTTTATCTCAATTTTTTGATGCATCTACTGGGATTACTTATTGGCGATTTCAGTTTGATGATGATGGCAATTTTGTCGAAACTATCCAAAATCAATTGACCAATATTGGTCCTGCTAAAATAACTCTTGAACTATCTAATACTATTGATCAGGCGGATTTTGCTAGAGGATGTATATTCATAGACACAATTATCGGAGCTATGCGACAAGAAAAAAATACTGATTGCAAGTAGGCTAGGTTTACTTGTTGACTCAGAAAATAAGGTGATAAGATGAGGACCTGAAGGCGTGCAACAAAAAAATTTTATCCCTTTTTAAAATTCTTAACAGTGATGTTAAGAGTTTTTTTTCGACTATGAAAACAATTTTTGAAAATTGAGCAACCTCTCCCGAGGATTTTCTGGAGACAAATACCATAAACTCTCGAAAAAGAAGAAAGAAACTCCAGCAAAGTTTTGCTCCCTTACTGTTTCTACTTGTGTTTTAATCGTATTAAAATCTACAGGACGACCTTTTAAACCAGCTAAAATACCAATAGCCACAGGGATATGCGATCGCGCCGCCTTGACTTCTGGTTGTGATAACTCTCTGCTAAAACTATCTAAGTCTTGACGGTAAACTTGTAAAACCAACTCCTCTACTAACCCCTTTTTTTCCCAAGTTGCCCAATCCAAGAGATATTGATTCAGAGAAAATTGCTGAGGATTAGGAGACAGAGAAACAATTGCTTGGGGATTTGCCTGTTTAATTTGAGTGAATAATTTTTCCATATATTCAGTAATCTTTCCTGCACGCCACTGAATCCACTCTGGATTCTGGTAATCTGTAGGAGGACTTTTACCAAAATGTTCTTGTTTATACAATTCAACTGTCAAAGCATCGTAACCAAAATCAGCAGGATAACCAAAATGATCATCTAATTGAATCCCATCTACAGGATAATTACTCACAATCTCTATAATTAAATCACTAATAAATTCTTGCACCTCTGGATGTAGAGGATTTAACCAAACCCGAGGATGAATATTTCCTTCTAACCAAATTTCCCCGCCATCAAGGCGCTGAGTTAACCAATCAGGATAAAGTTTAGCTAATTGAGACTCCGCAGGCGCCATAAATCCAAACTCAAACCAAGGAATAACTCTCATATTTTTAGCCTGTGCCTCTTCGATGATTTCCTGAATTAAGTCTCTTTTTTGTAGTCCTGGAGTAGGGTCTATAGGTATACCTAAACTTTTGTCAGCTACTTGAGAAGGATAAAGAGTATAGCCAGAATTCCATACAGTGGGATAAAGAGTATTAAAATTCAATACTGATAGAGTATTAATAGCGTTAGCGGTTTTATTAGAATCAAATAAAACATCGCTATCGATATTAGTCAGCCACACTCCTCTTAACTCAAAAGCGCTCTTGAGGGTAGAAGAGCTTACCATAGGCAATAGTAAGCTAAAAGTAAAACTAAGTAGTAAAGTAATCCCAAAAACTCTTGTTGTTAATCTTTGCATCAACCTAAACCATCCCAGGCTTTGTTTCCAGTAAAATATAAATTGCTCAACTATTATGCTCTACTTATCTTAACTTTTAATTAAAACATAAGTTTTCGATGAATATACCTCGTTTACACCCTGATACAATTGATGCAGTTAAAGAACAAATAGATATCTTAGACATTGTTGCTGATTATGTAGTTTTACGCAAGCGAGGCAAAAATCATCTGGGTTTATGTCCTTTTCACGAGGAAAAAACCCCCAGTTTCACCGTAAATCCAGCTAAACAACTATATCATTGTTTTGGATGTGGAGCTGGTGGTAACGCTTTTAGCTTCTTGATGGAGTTGGAAAAACGCAGTTTTAGCGAAGTGGTGCTAGAATTAGCCCAAAAATATCAAATTCCTGTACAAACTTTAGAGCCAGAAGCAAAACAAGAGTTAGAAAAACAACTATCAACTAAAGAACAACTTTATTCTATTTTGGCAGTAGCAGCTAACTTTTATCAACACGCTTTGTTTCAACCCCAGGGAGAAACAGCATTAACTTATTTACAAACACAAAGAAAGTTAGAAAAATCAACGATTCAAAGCTTCCAGTTAGGTTATGCACCCGGAGGGTGGGAAACTATCTATCGGTATCTGGTGGATGTGAAGCGTTATCCCGTGAGATTAGTAGAAGATGCAGGTTTAATTAGACAACGTCAATCAGGAGGAGGATATTATGATCGCTTTCGCGATCGCCTGATGATCCCTATTTGCGATCAACTCGGTAGAGTTATCGCCTTTGGTAGTCGCACTTTAACTAATGAGGAGCCTAAATATCTCAACTCTCCTGAAACTCTCTTATTTGACAAAAGTAAAACTCTTTTCGCTCTCGATAAAGCCTACCGCAGTATTGCCAAACAAGACAAAGTAATTATCGTTGAGGGTTATTTTGATGCTATTGCCCTTCATGCTGTGGGTATAGACAATGTAGTTGCCTGTTTAGGCACTGCTTTAACTCAAGCTCACCTCAAAAAAATTCTTCGTTACACTGAATCTAAGGAAGTTATTCTCAATTTTGATGCTGATACTGCGGGAAATCAAGCTACAGAAAGAATAATTGGCGAAATAGCCCCTCTAGTTTACTCTAAACAAGTACAACTTAAAATACTCCATCTACCAGAGGGTAAAGATGCTGATGAATTTTTACAAACCACTGCCAATTCTGCCGATACCTACAGTAAATTATTAACTACTGCCCCCCTATGGTTAGATTGGCAATTGTCTCAATTACTTGAAAATACAGATTTAAAACAGGCAGGTCAATTTCAACAGGTAGCTACTAAAATAGTGGGTTTATTGGCTCAAATCCCCAATTTCGACTTACAGTCTCACTACATCAGCTATTGCTCTGAATTACTTAGTCAAGGTAATCCTCAGTTGATTCGTCTTTATGCGGAAAAGTTACAAAGCCAATTAAAAAAACCGATAACAGGTAAAAATCCGCCATTATTAAATCTAAAAGAATCAAGTAAATTAGAAGAAGCCGAATCTACTCTACTACGTATATATCTCTATCATCCTGAGTATCGAGAACTAATTTATGAGCAACTAGACGAAAAAGACTTAGTATTTATTATTAATGAACATCGAAATTTATGGATAAAAATGGCTGAATTAGCCAAAAAAGAACCTCAAACCACAGATTTAATCGCAAATATTCACGATATCTACTTAAAACAAACTCAAATACCTACAGAAATTAATAAGTTATTAACAGTAGATGAGAAAATCCGTTGGGAAGATAAATATCGCGCACCTTTAGTGATTCAAGCGGCGATCGCCTCTCTAGAAGAAGTAAAATTAGAGAGTATACGCCGCCATTGTTTAGCTAAGTGGCAAAAACTCAATCCCCTCAGCCAAGGGCAAGAAATGGCCGATTTATCTCAAAAATTAGAGGAGACAGAGAGAAAATTGCGAGCTATAGCTAAATTACGTTTAATTGAAAACGAAGGTTGATTAAAATTTGTTTTATCCCACAATCTCTTGTGTTTGGAGGTGTGAATCATCAAAACCTTGATTCTCCTGTCTCATTTCTGAGATGCTAGATATATTTGATTGCTCAAATAATTGATGCAATTCTTGCCTAGTTTCTCCCTTGAGAAACTGCTGCTGTAATTTCTGCCATTCCTGGTATTGCTGAGTGTGAATTTCATTCATTTTTTCCCACAGGGTTGGCATTTGTTGTCGCCAATCTAATTTTAAGGCATCATCCAAAAACTCTGTCAATACAGAAAAGTCTTGTATCTCTCCTAAGACAGTTTGAATATCCTTAATTTGTTTGAGATATTCTTGGTATTTTTCTCCATAAAACTGAGTAAATAACTCTAGTTGATAACGAGCTTTTTTAGCTTCCTTGCGTAGGGAATGTAAATTAGGCGCTTCTAAACTGAGTATCTGAGCAATTTTTTCTTGATCTTCGTCTAAATTTACTTGGAAACTGTTATCTTCTATTTTGACTCCTACTAACCAGCCTGGATGTAGTAATAGTCTAGAAATCTCTGGTAAGAGTAAATCAGCTAAAACTAAATCAATATCCACTTGTCCCAATTTTTGATATGTTGGCTGTTTTAACCAGTTTTCTAAGGCTTCTTTAAGCTTTTGATACTTACTACCTTCCAGGGTTTTTTTGACGTTTTTAAAGGCTTTATTCCTTCTCTTAGTTAATGTTTTGAGGGCTTGAGTTAAAATTTTTTGCTCATTTTCTGGCAGTGATTCTAAATAGGTTTTTTCAAGAGTCTCTTGTAACACATCTATATCTCTTAACTCTCCTAAATCCCTTCCTATTTTACCTATTTTCTGATTGCCACCTGCTTTTGGTAATTCAATGGCTGGGGCAAATCCGGCGATGGCACTTCTTAACCTTCTGATTCCTACCCGCATTTGATGCAGTTCTTCGGTAGCTGTATCCTTAACTACATTTTCTTCGTGATTCAATATTTTATTGTAGTGTTTCTCAATGGCGATATATGCCCAATCGCTAAAGCTGTTAGCTCGTGTTACCGAATTGTTTGTCATTTATGTACATACCATAACTTTCTTTGGTTCTTTATTGATCTTAGTATAAATTTCTGCTTAGGTTAAGATTAGGTTAAGAAAAGTTTAGCTCAGAACTTGCATCTTTACCTCACATCAAAGCATCAAAACCCAAATGTTACTGGTGGATGAATAATGAGTTTTGAAGTAATGAGTTTTGAAGTAATGCGATCGCGCTTAAAAATTGGTTGACACTCAAGGCATATTCAGTATTTTTGTTCTCCTGATGCTTTTCTTAAACGAAAGTGTAAAATAATAATTCATAGCAAAGTTTAGCCAATAAAAATTACTTAGTACATTTGTACTAAGTAAAGAGCTAAGTTAAACCCGAAATTTGCTGACTAAACCTAGGTAACAACTATAACTTAACAAAAGGACTAATATCTACAGCTAACTTTTGTCCAAGTCGGAGTATAGTATTTAGTTGACTTGGTTGCCAAGGGCAAGCACTGGCACCATTACCATTAACTCCATGATTATTTTCAAAACAAATAGGGGCAATTCGTTGATGGAGACAGCGATGATAGATTTCCTGGGCTCTATCTATAGATAAACCTAAGTTTAAATTTTCGCTAACATCGAGCATTTTCTCTAAAAGCTCTAAATCCTCGTTTAAATCTTCAATATTTTCATAGTTGAGGATTTTGCGCAGAGTTTTTACAATTAAATCAGCAAAAAGTTGTTTATGTCTTGGGGGAATCTTGAGGGCACATTGAAGATTGTTAGCTTCAGCGGCGACTACTTCTAATTCTGTAAGATAGCTATTCATTTTTTGGCGATCGCCTATAGCTGTTTCTAGAGAATTAATCATGTTAAAGCAACGGTTAGACAGAGCGATTTCCGCGGCTACTTGTAATTCTATGGGCACCGGCAATTCATCTCGTTGAAAAGCTACTAATATCCCGTAATTATCCCGATACACTTGAGTATAGAGCTGATCCAAACGTTTTTTAGTTTTTGTGGTTAACAACTCCATAATTTTGTGTCTTTCTTCGGCGAATAAATTTTGTAAATCAAAGGTTTTTTGTCCGAATAAATCAGTCATTACTAGAATCATTTTTGCGGAGTTAGCTTGTTTTAGCAGTTCAAATAATTGAATTTTTAACTGACTATAAGCATTTCTGTTATCAAACTGCTGAATACAACAGTGAAAATCCCAGCCTCCCAGGTGTAAAACCCCAAAGGTGTAATGATTGCTTTCCCAGGTAACTTTTGATACTAGTCGAATTTGTCCTACTGCTAAAGTTAATGAACCTATTTGTTGCTTTTCATAGTCTAACTGTTCGATTTGATAACAGTAAACTTGGGACTCTACTGGGCGATTCATTAGTAGTGAACTAATTGCGTAATGGGCGGCTACTTGTTCAAAACCAATTTGTGCTGATCTTACTAGTT
This sequence comes from Johannesbaptistia floridana, assembly GCF_057440575.1. NCBI lineage: Bacteria > Bacillati > Cyanobacteriota > Cyanophyceae > Chroococcales > Cyanothrichaceae > Johannesbaptistia > Johannesbaptistia floridana. The sequence continues at coordinate 19,712 of NZ_JALKVM010000408.1, read as the reverse complement.
GGTCATAAACTCTAGAAGCGTCGCCGAATATTTCTACATTACTAGGTGCCAATACTAGGAGATCGCGAAATTCTTTTTCTAATTGTATTCCTGTCACTTCTCCTGCTAATTCCATTGCCCTAGCGGCGTAGCGCAGAATTTGCACTCCTTCGGGACGAGAAATCTCTTCAAAAAACCAGCCACAACTCGTATACATCAGCAGTGTATGTCGTTGCATTTCCAGAAGACGTAAAGCATCTACTTCTTCTGCGGGTGTAAAAGGGTGTACTTGGTGACGGGATAGAAATTGCTTGACTACAGAGCGATCCCTGTCTAAAATCACCTCAATATATTCATCTCTAGCTAACCAGGGATCTTTAAAAAACTTGCTTCCTACTTCAAGATAAATTTTTGCTAGTTTATCTCTTAACCAATTTAAACTATCTCGTAGGGGGCGGCGCCATTTTTGATTCCACAAGCCTCCTCCTCCACAACCACAGTCATCTTGCCAGCGATCTACTCCATGGGAGCAACTCCAGGCGGTTACTGGTTTTAATACTATTTCCCATTTAGGGGGATGAATGCTGAGATAGTGAGCATAATTAGTTACTGTCCAACCCTTAGCGGGAAATTCTTTAGTAAAGGCATAGGCGATACATTTTTCTGTATTACGTTTATGATGTCCAAAAGTCTCCCCGTCTGTGGCTACACTCAGTATTTGGGCGCTGCGATGATCTCCTTTGATTGCTTGAGATATTCTTGCCGCGAATATTTGAGAACTATTGAGTACGTCATTGAAGCCTAGATCCCTAGAAATGGGACCATCGTAAACAAAAATATCTATATAACGTCCGTCTGGTAAAAAGCATCGATAGGGACGGGTGGGATCTATTTGTCCTCCACCTACTTCTATCCATTGGGGATCTGGGTTATCTTCATCGGCAATAGGGCGACAACGTTCCGCTTGGGATGGTGCAATTATTGTAAATTTGATCCCCTCATCTACTAATGCTTCTAGAGTTGGGTAGTCCACTGCTGTTTCTGCTAACCAGATGCCTTCTGGATCTCTTTCAAAACGATGTTTGAAGTCTTGTTTCGCCCAACGAATTTGAGTGTATTTATCTCTTTTGTTGGCTAGGGGTAAGATAATATGATTATAAACTTGAGCGATCGCATTCCCATGTCCATTTAAACGTTCTTGACTCAGTTTATCTGCTTCTATAATTTTTTCATATACTTCTAAATCATAGTTTTCTAACCATGACATCAAAGTTGGACCTATATTAAAACTTAAATATTCAAAGTTGTTTACAATATCAATTACTTCTCCTTGGTCATTTAGAATACGTGCAAAGGCATTTGGTCGATAACATTCTTCATATATTCTTTCATTCCAATCGTGCGCCGGATATGCACTTGGTTGTCTTTCGATTGTATTTAAATAGGGATTCTCCCTTGGTGGTTGATAAAAATGACCGTGAACTGTTACGTATACTCCTGGTTTTGTTTTTCCTGATTTTCCCTTTTTTTCTCTATTTTTCTCAGAAATTTTTTCGCTAGTTAAAATCATATATTTTTTGTTTTCTCTATATTGATTAGGGCTAATTTTCGATTTTTATTTAACTGAAAATAGTCAAGAATAGAGTTTAACATTCTCCCTTTTGGGTTTTTTGCGATTATCCCTTTGTACTTTGTACTCTTTTTATATCTAAACAATCATAGAGTTCTTCATGGCTAGGGTGATGTGCTTTTTCCTATTCTTTACCTTCTCAGACAATATTAATCAAAGTTGGTTTACTGGATGATTTCTACTTTTAGCTTAGATAACCAATCTTATCTTAGTCAGCTTTTTGTTTAATATCTGTTTAATCTAAACTATTTCTAAGCTCATTCTAGCAAACAAATCTAATTTTATGCTTAAATTTTACCTAATCTGCTTTTCAATCCCGGGATCTCCCACTGTATCCTTGTTTCAAAAAGTTCTTGTTTGTTTACTTAATTGGCTAGCTTTTGATTTCTCCTGAATTTCCCAATATATCTTAATCTTTTTTTTAGATTTCGACCCTAATTTTTGGCTCTTTCTCAAGGAATGAACTAGACCTGAGGCCATTACTTTATTACTATAGATTATCTTTTTACATTATCTGTCTTAGGAAAGATAAATCAGCATTACCATAGTTAACACTGAAGGCTATATGGGTATTTTCTAATGCCCTTACTAACCAAGGTACACCTTGTCTGGTAAAAGATTCGTAGTGATTAAATAAAATCGAAAAGCGTTTTTCTAAATGTGGTTTTACTTTATGACAAATTAACACTAGTTTTAATAATAGTCCCACTGTGGAAGTTGCCCCCAAGTTAGTGATTAAATCCATAAACACATAATGACTCGGATTTTGATAACTTTCTACTACTAAAAAGTTTAATAGTTGACTGGTTGTCCTGAGAATTATGAATTCATCGGGTTTTTTGTCATCGCAATGAGGTAAAGTTGTCTGAATTTTTTTGTATAATTTTTCATTAAATTTATGTCTTCCGTATTTAGGATCTATAGTAGGAATTAAATATTGATACAATTCATCTTTAAAATCTTTATAGTTTTTTATTTGATTAGTATGACTTATAAATGATTGTGAAATGTCACGATAGGTATAGCCCCCTTCTACGGCACCTACAAACTGTTTTAAAGCTATCCCTAATTCCCTGTCAGTTAACAATGTTGGGTTTTGTACTGGTTTAATCAGTGTTGAACTCGGCTGACTTATGGGAGATTTTTTCTCTTTTTGTGCTTTTCTTATTTTATATGTTACGTATTTCGATAAATCTACTTCAAATTTTTCTTGAATTCTACACTGAATTGATTTGACTATTTTTTGATCTTCATAATTACTATCATCCGATAACAGATAGTGTTGATACAGATATGGATAACGATTTATTAAATTTCCTACATAAGTAGTGTCTTTTCCTTCATTTACTACTTTTGCTAAGCGCTGCAATCTTAAATAGTGGTCTGTTTTAGTAAATTTTATTACTAACTCCCTCAACCGCGCCGATGTGGTTGAATAAGTACTTGTAGCTGGTGCTAAATGGGCAAATAAATCCACCAGGATAGGAATCGCCTGTTGAAAATTCGCGTGCATTTGCCAGCGATTAATTAGAATATGACAGCACCGATTAAGTATATAGTTAAATTGTTGTTCTCCTTTTCTTGAGTTTACTATTCTAGCTAGAGCTGAACGTACCTTATGATCTTCGTAATCTTTTCCTTTGATAAATAGATTACGAAATCCCTCAATCACTACTTCTGGGGATTTCTGTTGCACAGATTGAAGCAGGTGATCGTATAATATTTGTTCCTCTCTGGTCGTTTCTTGGAGGAAACTATCTTTCACTGATGTAACCACCTCATTAACCCGTCCTTAATATGTTTATTTATTTTAAAACATTACCTAAGGTTTTTTATAATATAACATAGTCATCAAAAAAGAGTACTCAGGTTTCTTACTCAAAAAATCTTTGATACATTTGAACTTTTATATATTTACTTTTGAATTTCTTCCATGTTTTCACATATTTCTGTAGAGCAACTCAGTGAAATTATCAAGCCTATTGATCTCATTAGTTCAGTGAATTGTACTAAATTTCTTATTCAGGGGATTTCCACAGACACTAGAACTATAAGGCCAAAAGAGGTGTTTATTGCCTTAAAAAGTAATAATTTTGACGGACATGATTTTATAGAAATGGCTTTAGCCAAAGGAGCGATCGCTTTAGTGGTAGATTCTGATTCTTACGTAAATTCATCTAGTAAAATTCCCATACTTGTTGTCAAAAATACTTTAATTGCTTATCAACAAGTTGCCCACTGGTGGAGAAATCAGTTTAATATTCCCATCATTGGCATTACAGGATCAGTTGGTAAAACCACAACTAAAGAATTAACTGCTGCTATTTTAGCAACTCAAGGAGAGGTTCTCAAAACTCAATCTAACCATAACAATGAGATTGGAGTACCCTTAACCTTACTAGGGCTTGAAGCTAGTCATAATTATGCTGTCATTGAGATGGCTATGCGAGCCCGGGGAGAAATTGCTCTTTTGACAGAAATAGCTAGACCAACAATTGGTCTCATTACTAATGTGGGCACTGCACATATTGGCAGACTTGGTTCCGTAGAAGCTATCGCTGAGGCTAAATGTGAATTGTTGGCGAATATGCCTAGGGATGGAGTCGCCATACTTAATCATGACAACTCTAGACTCATAGAAACGGCACAGAAGTTTTGGTCGGGTAAAACGGTGACTTTTGGGTTAGAGGGAGGTGATGTTTGGGGTAAACTGAAAGATAAACAGACAATAATTGTTGATCACCAAGAATTTCCTTTACCTTTGCCTGGAGATCACAATGCTCTCAACTACTTGGGAGCGATCGCCGTCGCCAAAGTTTTAGGAATAAACTTAAGCAACTTACAATCCAATCTTGATTTTAGTATACCCACAGGCAGGGCTAAAACCTATCATCTAGACTCTGATATTTTATTGTTAGATGAAACTTATAATGCTGCTTTAGAATCAATGAAAGCGGCTTTAGAGCTGCTAAAAGCTACTGAGGGTCAACGTCATTTCGCAATTTTGGGAGAAATGAAGGAATTAGGAGATTATAGCCCTAATTTTCATTTTCAAGTTGGCGAAAAAGTTAAACAATTAGAGATAGAATATCTTCTACTATTACAAGGTGAAGGGTTAATTGAAGAACTGGCAAAGGGTGCAGAGGGTGTGACTACAGAAATTTTTACTAACCATACCCAGTTATACCAACGTTTATTAGAATTGATTCAACCGGGAGATCGCTTGTTGTTTAAAGCTTCTCGCTCTGTACAATTAGATTTAGTTGTTAAACAATTATTACAACATCATTCAAAAACTATATAGTTAATAAAAGATGAATTTACACCAAGATATTCTGTTAGTTAAAGGGATTTTGCATCAGGATCTCAAAGCGGTTGAGAGTTTAATAAATCAAGGAGCAAATGTAAATGCAGCGAAAAGGGGGCAACCAACACCCTTGATGTATGGGGTGCAGTTAGGAAACAGGGAGATAGTAGAAATTCTCTTAAAATCAGGGGCTGATGTGAATCAAGGGAAGGAAGGCTCCCAAATTACTCCTATAATGTTGGCAGGTGGGGCAAATTATCCAGAGATAGTAAAAAGGTTGATAGAAGAAGGTGCTGATGTAAATGCTATCAATGAAGATGGGAGCACGGCTTTGATGATCGCCTCTTATAAGGGAAATATAGAGATAGTAAAGCTACTGTTAGAGGCGGGGGCTAAAATTAACTTAGAGGATAAGGAAGAAGATACAGCATTAGTAGTGGCGATCGCCAATAATCAAGAGGAGATGGTAGAAATATTATTAGCATCTGGGGCTAATCCCTATTTAGGTAAAGGAGCACTATACACAGCTATTAGTCAAGGAAACTTGACAATTGTGCAAAAATTACTAGAAATAGGAATAGATGTTAACTACTATAAACCAGAGCAACTAACCCCCTTGAAACAGGCGATTTCCTCGGGAAATTTAGAAATAATTAAGGCATTAGTAGCAGCTAAAGCTAATTTAAAAATAGCCGATAGCGAAGGAGAAACAGCCTTAACTCAAGCAATTGACACAGAAAACCCAGAGATAGTCAAATTACTTCTAGACTATCAAGTGGAGGTTAACACTGCCACTACCGAAGGAATGACACCATTAATGATTGCGGCTAGTAATGGGAATAGAGAAATTGTCGAGATGTTGATTAATGCCGAAGCTGAATTAGAAACTGAAAACCAAGAAGGAGAAACAGCCTTACATCTAGGAGTAATAGAAGGGCATTTAGAAGTAAGTAAAATTTTACTAGAGGCAGGAATAAACGGAGATAAAAGGAATAATTTAGGAGATACACCCCTAATTTTAGCTGTTTTACAAAGACATCCCCAGATTGTAGCAGCATTACTAGAATATGGCAGCGATCCTAATTTGAGTAACCAAGGAGAAACGCCTCTAAGTCTGGCGGTGAATCTAAGAAATAGAGAAATAGTAGAGATTTTAATCAAAGGGGGAGCATTGTTAAATACCTATGGTAGTGATGGAAAAACTATATTAATGAAAGCGGCGATCGCCAATCATTTACCCATACTAAAAATTCTCCTAGAGAGTAATATTGACGTTAATCAACAAGATAGCGTGGGGGCGACAGCTTTGATGTGGGCAACAGCTAGAGGAGCCACAGAAGCAGTTAAACTATTATTAACTCATCCTCAACTAAATCTCAACTTACAACACCAGGGAGGTTATACAGCTTTAAAACTAGCAGAATTAAATCAATACCCAGAAATTATCGCTTTACTTCAGCAAGCTGGTGCTCATTAAACCAATTTACGGCATTTTTAAGGGCATTTTCTAGGGGAGATTGAGGTAGCCCGAGGGTTTGGACTGCCTTACTCGCATCATAGTACATCAACTGTTGAGACATTCTCACTCCATCAAAAGGAATTGCAGGGGATTTACCGATACGAGTTAAGCAAAACTCATCAATAGCGGCTACGGTTAGGGGTATCCAGGGGGAAATAATAGTTGTGGGTGCCTTAATTCCAGTAATTTTACTGAGAATATCCAAAAGTTCTTTGAGAGTAAGATTTTGGTTACCGAGAATATAGCGCTCTCCAGTTTTACCCTGAGAAAGTGCCAGTAAATGTCCCCAGGCGACATCTTCCACATCAATAAGATTTAAACCTGTATTCACATAGGCAGGCATTTGGCGACGGAGGAAGCGGAGAATAATTTCTCCTGTAGGTGTGGGTTTAATATCTAGAGGACCTACGGGAGTGCTAGGATTGACGATAACTATATCTTGCCCTTGGGAAGCGGCTTTATGGGCTTCTAACTCAGCTAGATACTTAGATTTTTTATAATCTCCTACTAATTCTTGAATCGGGCTTTGGTGAGTTTCATCTACTGGTTTACCCTGTTTATCTACCCCAATAGCAGCTACTGAGCTAGTATAGACTATGCGCTCAATTTTAGCTTTTTGAGCAGAAGCAAGAATATTTCTGGTGCCTAAGATATTGCACTGGTAGAGTTTGTTTCTATCGGCTTGCCATAGAGAATAATGGGCGGCAACATGGAATAAAACCTGACAATCTGCCATGAGAGTGCTGAGATTATCGCTATTTAAGTCACCTGTAACTATTTCTATTGGTAATCCTTTGAGATTATCTAAGTTACTGCTAGGACGAACTAATGCTTTGACTGTATAACCTTGAGTTAATAGTAATCTGATTAAGTTTGCCCCAATGAAGCCTGTGCCTCCGGTGACAAAAGCTTTGCTTGTCATCTTTCCGCCCTCATGTTGACACAATTACTGACTTTTGACAACTCTGTTCAATTTAGTATTTTACATGAAATGTGAGTTACTTAATATATTGTTTTAATTAGAGGCTTTATTAAGGATAATCTCAATGGCTTGGCATATAGACTTGGGTTTATCTACCCAAACAAAATGACTGCTATTGGGGACCTGGATTTCTACTGAATTTGTCGATAAATTAAGAATATCCTGGTGCATTTTCTTCCTTAACTGGTTACAAGCTTTTAGCGGTAAGGGAAGAGTCCACAATGATGGTTTCAAAAAAGAACTTGCTGTAATCAAAACAATAGGGATGTGATTGAAGTGATTAGCTGATTGAAGTTGATAACCACTTACATCTAAATTTTTCATCTCCCGCAGCATAGTTAACCAGTGTTTAGGACGGCAAAATGAGCGTTTAACGAAGTTAAGATGATCACGAGAAAAATTACGTAATTCTGGTTTAATTAACTCGAAGATTTTCAGGGTTTTAAACAAGCGGATTATCCCGAAAAACGAGCCTAGTATTGACATCAAAAAACCAGACATGAAAAATAATTTTAAGGCTTTTAACTGAATTGGCATCTTCAGCATACCTGCTTCGTGGAGTCCATCAGTTAATACCATACCCAATACTTTCTCAGGATAACGATGGGCATATAGCCTAACATTGTAACTTCCAAAAGAATCACCAACTAATATATATGGTGGATTAATTTGGGCTTGACTAAGAAGAGTATTTAACTCTGAAACAATTTCTTGGCTATTCCTTGGTTTAGGACTGTGATCACTCCAACCATATCCGGCGCGATCATAAATACAAACTCGGGTTAACTTAGAAATTTCTTCTATCAATAAATAACCCTCAATTCCCCCCAAACTATGATCTAATATGACTGTGGGAGTTCCCTTTCCCCTGACACAATAATGCCAATTATAACCACCTACATCTATACGTTGACCTGGAGGTGATTTTTTATCCTCAATCCAATTAGCCAAAAGTTGATATCCGGTTGTGATAGTTAAGACAATATATTCATTCAGAATCATGGTTTTTTTAGTATGGGAATTGCTATAGTAGGGTGCGTTAACCTGCGTGTAACGCACCATAATATACTAACATTTACTAGAAGTTATTTTTTATACCAAATGTAACTCACCACAATAGACTAAAAAAGTAACATTCTCTAGCAAGTAAGCGATCGCTCCTCAGATCTTGCATCTTTACCCAAAGTTACTGGTTGTGGTTGAGTTTTGAAGTTTTGAAGTGAGGAAGTTTTGAAGTAAAAGAATTGATGTTAAACCCCTAGGAGACAAAGATTATAGAGAATTAACCATAAAGAACATTTTTCCTTAAAAATTAGTACATAAGTTCTGGTGGAAGATATGAGGCTCTCTACTTATTTCTGGTTATCCCAAAGTAACATTAGTGATAAACTCATCTAGTTTTACATCAATTTTATTCATATTATTCTCAATTACTTCTAATTGTTTTAACTTCTCCTCCACATTGGCTTCGCCTTTTTGCTTCTCACTCAAAACAGAATCAACTTGATCCCGAATACTTTGGATTTCTTTCTTTAAACCCTGATCAATTTTTTCCTTGAACTCTGATAAAGTTTTAACAGTAGAATCAGCAATTTGACAAGATTGTTCATAATTAGATCTTCGTAGTTGCTTAATATATTCACCAGCTACTGTTTGTTTAACTTTATCATTTGTAGACTTCATTTTCCAAATTCCTTGAACTAAACCTCCACCCATTAACAAAGGAATAAATATCCAAGGATTAGTTAAACCTAGTAATATCGCCCCAATCGCTAAACCAATCTGAGGAATAAGACTTTTCAACATTTCTTGATAGCCAAAAACTGCACCAACGGCAGCACTACCTACTCCTCCAATTACAAAACCCCCAGCCGTGGCAAAAATTCTTTCTATAGGAGATACCTTTCTTTCTGATTCTACTACAGTAGAAGCATCGAAGCTACCTGGAGCGATTTTTAATCTGAGATCGTCAATATTTTTCAGAAAATCTGCTGCTTTACTATCTAATTCCAACATTAAGCTTTCTAGTCTTTGCTTAATTAAAGGCTCTAATTCTTGAGTTTGCCAAGTTTCTATCTCAGCTTCTATCTGTTGGGAGAAAAATTCTGTGATTTCTGTAACTACTCGTTCAATTTGCTTAGTTAAAAATTCAAACTTAAAAAACTCTATTGGTTCTTTTATTTCGTAACTTTCTATCCATTCTTTAATCTTAACATCAGCTAATCTCACATAGAATTCTTGAGATTTGCCCCTAACAGCTATGCGCATATCTTCAAGAAAGTTACTAATTCTGCTAGTAATTTGTTGCCGCTGCATTTCTAATTCCTGTAAGGGTTTTTGCGCTTCTGCGTAGCGCTTTTCTAAAGTTTTAACATCAGTTCTTAATAATGCTCGTCTCTCGGGAATAGTACGACGCGCTTCTTGGATAGATCTTCTTAATTCCATCGCTGGACGTAGTAGTTTAACTCTACCGCGATCATAAATTAGAAATTCTTGTAAGTCTTTTTCTAAAGGAATAATTCCTGACTTTTCTACTGCTTCATCATCTTCATCTAATCTTCCTTCTAATGCTTGTAAAGCACTAATAAAAAATACTCTTTTTTCCCCTTTTTTAGTTAAGGGAGCTAGACGAGAGATGCCATATTTTTTCAAATCTTCTCTTTCTTTTTTGCGAATAGAATCAAAGCGATTGCAAACAAAGAAAATATCTTCATGTCCTGCTTTTATCAGGGTATTATTAATCACATCTAGTTCTGATTGAGAGGCTAAAGCTTCACAAGTCAAAACAAAAAGAATTGCATCGACGGTGGCTAAATAATCGAGAGTAACTTTTTGACGAATTTCATTTTCATTTAATCCGGGAGAATCAATGATTTCTACACCATTTTTGCACAAGTCTAACTGCCAAAAAATCTCGACTTTTTCGTGTGGAGTACTATTAATCGCTTCTCTTTGACTAACTCCATCTTTAATCACCACATAATCTTCTATTTCGTCGATGGGAATATCTTGAGGAGGTTTAGTGTTACCATTTTCATCTTGATTAAAATGCAATACCGCTCGATGAGTTTCTCCCCATTTTATTTCATTAATGATAGCTGTACAAGGTTTAGCATAGGAAGGTAAAATTTCTTGTCCTAATAGAGCGTTAATAAAAGTACTTTTACCTCTTTTGAATTCCCCAACTACTAATACTTTAAAATTATCTGCTTTAACTCTTTCTTTTAACTTATCAATTGTATCTCCCCATCCTTTCATCTCTAAATTATTTAAAAACATTAATTGTTCTTCAATAATTTTTTCGAGAATTTGGCGGTTTTCAAAGAATTTACTGTAACCTTGGGTTTCAATCATGCTCAACTCCTTATCTTAATTAATTTTCTTTTAGTTTTTGATTAATTTTTATTTCTATCTGATTAACTTGTTCATTTAATTGATGCCATTTTTCTAATTGTTTTGTTGATTTCATGGTAGCAATTAAAATTTGTTGATTTTGTCGCCATTGTTGTTTTTCTTTGTTAATCTCTTGAAGAATTTGTTGATATATTTCCGTTAGTCTTGCGGCAACTTTTTGTGAGTATTGGTTGAGTGACAAGCTAACTTTTTGCTCCAACTCCTGCTCAACTGTTTGTTTTTGCTCCATTATGGTCTGATTTATCGTATTTTCTCCCCATAACCAGATTCCTGTGCTACAAGCTATTCCAATTGGACCTCCTAAAATATAGCCAGCAATAATTGCTGCACTACTACCTAGACGAGTGAAGAGACGATATTTTTGTAAATCAGCTAGAGGTAAATTCTCAAAACTAGAAGTAAGCTCATAGTTATAGTTACTAACGGGCATAATTGTGGCTATTTCTTGTCCAAAATATTCTTTAACTTTTGCTTCTACCCAGGTATTGTCTTCAGCTATTTTTTGAATTAGAGAATTTTCTACATTGCGAGAAAAACTAACAAATTCTTTACGTAAAACAAATGGTAAGTCTTCTTGCCACCATAACTTAGGATTAGAGGCTTTCTTGAGTTGGAATTTTAAAACGTCTAAGAGGTTTGTCTTAAATTCCATAATGTTTAGATCAAGATTCTGATAATTTTTCAGGCGTCTACTATCTAAATTTATGGTTAACTCTTGCCAGTATATTTCTGCCTCTTGAATCGATGCTTCAATTTTGTTAATTTCTGTTTGTCTTTCACTTTCAGCTAATTGTGCTTTGGCGATCGCCGTTTCTGCTAAATTTTTCAACTTTTGACAACCATCTAGTACTTGTTCTGTAACTTGACGACTACGCCATAGTCTTCTTTCTCCTTTTTCAACCATTTTTTCTAGATGAGTTTTAATAGCTGTTATGGTATCTGTGGAGGAGTGGTGATTATCAAGGGGATGTAAAGGTAAAACAGTAACTTCCGGTGAAATTCTGCCTATACGACTCGTGATATTTTCAAAGACAGCTTCTCTTTCATCGGCTTTCACCATGTCTAGCTTAGAAACTACAACTAAAATACGAGGTACATGACGTCCAATAATTTCTTGTTCTAAAAAACTAGTCTCAGTTAAACTAAAAGGTATAGTTGCACTAATAACTAAAACTGCCGCGTCACATTGATTGAGTAAATCAAAAACCAAACCAGATCTTTTACTTCCTAAATCATTAGCGCCGGGGGTATCAATTAACTCCACATCAAGCTTTTCTAACCAAGAATTATTAATTTTTACCCGCACTTTAGCTAATATGTCTTGATTATTGCCTGTGGGATCTATTGCCAGTAAATCTCCCCAAGCTTCTTGACTCAATTCGCGATTCTCCACCCGTTGATCTGGAAAATAGATAGTAATCTGATTTTCTTGAGAAGGAAAAATTGAAATTAAGGTTGATGTTGTCGGTAAACTTCCCGTAGGTAAGAAATCATCCCCTAAAAGACAGTTAATTAAATTACTTTTGCCGCGACTAAATTCTCCCACAACAGCCAATCTAAAGCCAGGCTGTAGAAGTCGATATTGGTAATTGTGTAACTGATTGGAGAAATCTTTTAAGTCATACTGAGTGGCAATCTCTTCTAATTCAGATAACCATTGATTCAGGGAAGATTCTGAGGCTGATACTGTTTTACCAGGAGATTCTTGATCGCTAATAATGGGTATTTCCTGATTATTCTTTTCTTCTTCAATAGTTATTGACTGGGATTCTCGATTAGATAAATCCCAAGCTTTTACATCTCTATTTAACCATTCTTTAGTTTCGGGAATTAGTAGCCAGTAGTAATCATAAATTTCTCTAGGTAGTAATCCTGCATAATGAGGTGCTAATTTACTCAAGGAAAAATCTTCTACTACCAATTTATCTAGTAATTGAAACAGGGCATCTTCTCTAATCAATCTAGTTTTACTATCAAGATTCACGGTAGAATCTGTGGGAGTAACTTTAATCGAGTTTTCCTGATTTGATTGTAACTGACTAATGGTTGTATTCTCACTCAAATCTTGAGTTTCTACGACATTTCCTTGGGGTATAATCCATTTTATAGCTCCCCAAGGAGGGTTAAATACCTGAGTTTCGGTTTCGAGAGTTTTACTAGTAACTAATAGAGTCAACAGATACCATTGATCGTCTATTTTATAAGGTATTGGCGGTAGGGGCATAGATTCTATTGTCACCCAGTTTCTCAGTTGAGTATCTTTATGAATACTATTAATTAAGCCTTTTATTCCCTGAGATTTGTTAGCTAGAGATTGACTAGTTATTTTTTTTAGTAATTCTGGATCAATTTTCATGAAAAAATATGTGAGGGTTATTTGAATTATATACTTAGGCTTTGAAAATGTCTATGCTAAACTTGAAACTGTAAAGCCGTGCTGAAGCACGGGGTTTCAAACCCAATTATTTTGATGAAAACTTTAAAGAGAATTACCAGTAATCCTCAAGTCATGGGAGGAAAACCTTGTATTAGAGGGATGAGAGTAACAGTGGGTACAGTGGTGGGATTAATGGCATCTGGCCATTCTCCCCAAGAAATTTTAGAGGCTTATCCTTATTTAGAAGAAGCTGATATCTATGAAGCTTTAACTTATGCAGCATGGCGGGTTGAAGAAAGAGAAATTGATTTAAACGTGGTATGAGAATCTTGATTGATATGAATTTATCACCTAACTGGATTTCTGTATTTGCTAAGTATGGAATAGTAGCAAAACACTGGTCAACGATAGGAAATCCAGCGGAAAGCGATAAATTTATCATGCAGTGGGCATTAGAAAATAATTATATTGTCTTCACAAATGATTTGGATTTTGGTGCATTATTAGCGGCAACTCAAGCAAATTGTCCTAGTGTTATTCAAGTTCGTACTCAAGATTTATTTCCTGAATCTTTGGAAACTATTCTTATTCAATCCTTAAATCGTTTTCAAGCTGAACTTGAGTCAGGGGCATTAATCACCATTGATTTAAGTCGTGCCAAAGTAAGAATTTTACCTATCCGTTCTCAGAATAATTAAAGGGACTTATGCTTGATACTTTTGTTAAACTATGGGTACCAGAGGAGAATCATGAGCGATTACAATTTGGTTCCCAAAATCATCCCAAGCATTAACAAAATCTACAGCGTCAACTACTTTCATTTGACCATCAGGAGTACCGCTATCATTGATAATTAGTTTGACACTTCCATCGGGAAGCTGGTCTATTCCTGTTACCCAAACTGCGTGACCTGCATCTGATTGTTCGAGAGGGTTACCATCACCATCTCTGATTGGTTCCCAAATTTCCTGGGCATCCAAACTGACTATTACTTTGTTACCTTCGTCGAGGGCTTGAGCAATATCATTGAGGTCTGCATTGTAATAGGTATCAGTAGGTATATCAAAATGGTTGAGAATTTTACCCATATCCTCGGGATAAGTACCCCGGTCAGGATGAAACCAACCATTAGCCTCTGCAATATCGCAGACTTCAGCCTCTGTGAGGTCTATTCCGGTAATAGACTCATATACTCCCATTTGAGCGACTACGGCGCAAGAACTACTACCTTGTTGATATTGCCAAAACTGAGCATCTTCAAAAGGGTCTCCTACTCCCTCAAATTCTGATACAGTCCAGCCTTCCTCATAGATAGAATAGTCAGAATAATTAAAATTAAGAAAGTCTTCTAGTATCTCTGTCTCTACCCCTGATGAAGTATTATCAAACTCCAAAGCTAAGTTATCTGTATATTCATCAATATAATTTTCTGAATAATTTTCTGAGAGACTCTCATTAAAACCATTTTGAAAGTCATTTAAATACTTGAGACCATCTTCAGAATTAAGTGCCAACGCTTCTAAATTAGATTCTTGGTCTTGAATAAACCAATCATCAATTAAATCAAAAAGATCATCGAACATAAATCAACCTCTAACTATATTTTTTAACCTTTCTTGTTGTTGCTTCATTTGCAATTTACGCCTTTCGATTTCTTTTAGATAAGTTTGAGTAGATAGTTGTAAATTGTTTAAGCGTTCTAATTCCTGTTCCTGTTCAGAGAGCATTAACTGCACAATACTATTATACTTATGTGTGTATAAATCAATGTACTTATTTAAAGAATTAATTAATTCTTGACTATGACTAATCAGATTGTTACCAGTTTGAGTAATTAACTCTTTAAAGTAATCATTTAAATTAGGCTCCAATTTATCCCATAATTCTTTTTTTCGATCATCCAGGGATGGTCCTAGCCAACGGGATAAAGAAGCCCCGATAATTCCTCCAATAATTGCCCCAATTCCTGGTATGAGAATAGCCCCGACTACACCGATAACGGCGCCTTTAATAACTCTACCTGTGGCTTGTTCTTCTTGTTGAGCGCTAATAGCTTTCATTTCTGCACAAATATTAGATATATTTGATGATAAATTATTTTGATTAATTTGATGAGAATAGTCAAAGCTTGCCCCTAATGCTTGTAATTTTTTATAAGCTTGAGTAAATTCATGATCAAAGTTTGATTGGGCTTTTTTAGCTTGATTATTTAAAAATTGAAAGCGATTTTCTATAATATTTTGCAATATTTGTTGTTCTGATTGTAGAAGAGTTTCTAGTTGATTTTCTGTAAAATATTTGAATTGCTCCCAACTGTTTATAGTTAAAAGACTTTGTTGTATTTTTTGTTTCTTTTTTTGTTTATATTCTAAAATCAGTGATTTTAGGGTTTCTATCGCCTTGATTGTCCCTTGGATGATTGTTTGTTTACAAAGGTTTTTATTTTTTTGAGCAAAAGATGCTATATCTTGAATAGTATCATTTTTTAAGGCTAGATGACGTTCTTGATATTTTTGCCATTCTTGAGTTAAATTTGTTTCTAACTGTTCTAAAAGTTTAGTTAACAAGCTTAAGTTGTTTTCAGCAATAATTAATATTCTCTCTTGGCGAACTTTTTTGAGTAAAAACTCTTCTAACTGAGTAAAATTATCGCTCCAATATTCTGAATCTGAGACGGTTTCCTCTTCATCATCTTGATTATCCAGATTATCTAGAATAGTTTGGGCAGAAACAGAACGAATAATCGGGTCTTCAATGGACAGCATTGTTTCTAGCCGATTTTTTATATTGTTGAGTAATTGTTCCCTTTCTTTTTTTCTAATGCTGTCCATTTTTGTAACCACAAAAATACAGCGAGGCAAAAAAGGTCGTAAGCTAGTATCTAAAAAATTAGCCAAACTTTGAGACAATGGTGTAGTAGCAGGAATGATAACAACTGCTGCATCTGCTTCATTGGCGATAGTTTTACGAGTAACTTCTCCGTGTTTAACATTGATAGCATTTGTACCTGGAGTATCAATAATTACAATTTTTTCTCGAAGAAAACTTGCCCGATGATTGATAGTTAGTGACAGGACATTTTCCGCTATTTCTGGTTGAGTAGTTAAAATATGGATTAATTCTCTTGGTGTCACCCGATTGATGTTGAGATGAGGGAGAGTAATTATGTTGGTGATTTTCTCGGTTTTTATGGTACTTTTGGTCGTACCAGTCAATTTAGCTTCAATGATTAAATCATCTCCATATTTAATTTTAGTGGCTGATGCCGTAGCTACTAGGGCTGATGTTTTTAATAAATCATCCCGAAGAAGTGCATTGATAAAAGTACTCTTGCCACTGGAAAATTCACCAACTATTGCTAAATAAAAATTAGGGTCTAAACTACGTTTTTTTATTCTATCGATTTGCTGTAGTAGCTGCTGTTTATCGGAATCAGTAACAAAATTCTTCTCCAGCAAAGTTTTAATAAATTCTAGGTGTTCATCAGAATTCGTTAAAGCTTGTAGTTGCTCCACATATTGGGAATCTGTTCCCCTAGTTTCGTCATTTTGATTGGCTGTCTCGAACATCGATCGCTGTATCAATCAATATTATTTTTTTATATTTATTAATATACCACATAATCAAGCTAGGCTATCTTCAGATCTTTCCCTTCATTAGCTCAGGAAAAACTGAAACAATGTATTGTCATAAATTAAACGGACTTAATCTTATCAGGAAATCCTGACATAATTTGGTGCGTTACGGGCTTCGCACGCTTCACACCCTACAACTACAACTACTTTTATAGTGTTGGGTTTCGTGACCTCAACCCAACCTACAGGCTACAGGCTACCTTCTTACTCATTACTCATTACTCATTACTCATTACTCATTACTCGTTACTCATCATGTTGGGTTATCTCCCTGCCCAACCTACAGGCTACAGGCTACCTTCTTACTTCAAAACTTCAAAACTCATTACTCATCTAACTAATACTTCTCCCCCTCTCCCGGAGCTCCACAATTAAGTTGAGGATGAGAGGAGATCGCCAAAACTACCACTAAAGACAATCTTTCTGCTAAGATGATAAAGCAATAAATCTAAATCCCGACCGTGATTGAACGCTATACCTTGCCTGAAATGGGCGAAATTTGGACTAATAATTATAAACTGAAAACCTGGCTAGATGTAGAAATAGCTGTGTGTGAAGCACAAGCAGAATTAGGCTATATACCAGAATCAGCAGTGGCAGAAATCAAAGCTAAGGCAAATTTTGATGAACAGCGCATCTTGGAAATAGAGGCAGAAGTCCGCCATGACGTTATCGCTTTTTTAACTAATGTAAATGAGTATGTGGGAGATGCAGGGAGATATATTCATCTAGGCTTAACTAGTTCAGATGTAATAGATACAGCCTTGGCTCTACAACTAGTAGCAAGTATAAGTTTAATATTAGAGGCAATAGAAGAATTAAGCCAAGTAATTCGCTATCAAGCCCAACAACATCGTTATACAGTAATGGTAGGGAGATCCCACGGGATTCACGCCGAACCAATTACCTTTGGGTTTAAACTGGCAGGATGGCTGGCAGAAGTGCTGAGAAATCGCGATCGCCTAGTTCGCATCAGACGAGAAATAGGTGTAGGGAAAATCTCGGGCGCCGTGGGAACATACGCTAATATAGACCCAAAAGTAGAAGCAATAGCCTGTCAAAAACTGAATTTAGACCCAGATTGTGCCTCCACTCAAGTAATTTCGCGCGATCGCCACGCCGAATATATGCAGCAATTAGCCATAGTAGCCGCCTCCATAGAAAGATTCGCTGTAGAAATTCGCAACTTACAAAGAACTGATGTACTTGAAGTTGAAGAATATTTCTCAAAAAAGCAAAAAGGTTCTTCAGCGATGCCACATAAACGTAACCCAATACGCTCCGAACGTTTAACCGGCTTAGCCAGAATTGTCCGGGGTAATGCCATGGCAGCTTTAGAAAATGTCGCTTTGTGGCACGAAAGAGATATATCTCACAGTTCCGTAGAAAGGGTTATCTTTCCCGATAGCTGCATTATCACCCATTTTATGATTAAAGAAATGAGTGACTTAATCAAACATTTACAAGTGTATCCAGAAAATATGCAGCGCAATATGAATATTTATGGAGGAGTAATCTTTAGTCAAAAAGTTTTACTCGCCCTAGTAGAAAAAGGCATAATGAGAGAGGATGCCTACCGAATCGTCCAAAGTTCTGCACATCAAGCATGGAATCAACCAGAGGGGAATTTTAGAGAGTTAATTAGCAAAGATGAACAGGTAACGAAGGTATTATCAACAGAAGAGTTAGCTGAATGTTTTGATCCTCAACAGCATCTACGCAATTTAGATGAAATTTATCAAAGATTGTGCATATAGATGATTTTATTACCCAAGTACCCAAAATAACAGCAGATGAAACTCATATCTGGTGTTTACCTACCAATCTAACTTCTCAACAAATCTCCGAACTCACACCATTACTAGCAATAGATGAACAAAATCGCGCCAATAAATTCCATTTTCCTAAGCACAAAAACGCCTTTATTGCTAGTCGTGGTTATCTGAGACTGATTTTAGCTAAATATTTAAATATTCAACCCCAAAACTTGGAATTTAATTACACCTCCAAGGGTAAACCCTATTTAGCTGAGTCATATCAAAGCAATCAGTTACAATTTAATCTCTCTCACTCTCAAGATTTAGTAATTTATGGAATCTCTCCACAGCAATTAATCGGAGTTGATTTAGAATACTTACGTCCTTTTCCCGAGGCAGTTAATCTAGCTAAACGTTATTTTTGCCCAAAAGAAGCCCAACTCATAGAAAACTTACCTCTATCTCAGCAATCTCTAGCTTTTTTTCAAGCATGGACTGCCAAAGAGGCAGTTTTAAAAGCTATGGGATGGGGAATAGCTGGAGGTTTAGATAGTTTAGAAGTGGAAGTAAATCCTACTAAATCTGCTCAACTATATACTATTAATGGTGATGCTGAAGCCGCTCAAAATTGGTCACTAGTCAAGCTTACCCCTGCCGTTAACTATTTAGCTACTGTAGCCAAACCAGGCCAAATAATTTACAAACTATTTAACTATAACGCTACTTGATAGGGGAATAGGCATTTTAGCTATTCCAAGCATTGCAGTGAATGCCTAAATCCATTAACCTTTCAAGAGCAGACTTAAAAAAGCTATAGTTTAGTTATAGTAGAGCTTACTAAAAAATGTTTTTAGAATCGTTAGATACTGATATTGCCACTGCTGTCAAAATCTTAAATAAAATATTGACTAGTATTTGTCAACTGGTGGCAATATTTATTATTTCTATAGGTATAGCTAGGGGATTAGTGATTTTTCTTAAGGATTTATTTTCTCAAGAAAAATCTGCTGATGCTTTTCAACAAAGCCGTTTAACTATGGGTTATTCCTTTTCCCTGGGGCTAAATACAGTTGAAAAATATTTACTCATTACTGCTAAAACTTGCTCATTTG